>JAZFRG010000171.1:0-3239 GCA_036445535.1 Sphingomonadales bacterium | reverse complement strand
CCCGACCATGAACGAGATCGTGTTCCCGGCCGCTATCCTTCAGCCGCCGTTCTTTAACCTGTCTTCTGATCCTGCGGTTAACTACGGCGGTATCGGGGCGGTTATCGGCCACGAAATCGGCCACGCCTTTGATGACAGTGGTCGGCGCTTTGATGGCGATGGCAACCTCCGTGATTGGTGGACACCTGAAGATGCGGAAAAGTTTGAAGCCGCGGCTGCCCAGCTTGTCGCGCAATATGATGGCTTTGAACCGCTTGAAGGCCTGAATGTTAATGGCCAGTTGACCCTGGGTGAAAACATTGGCGATCTGACCGGTGTTACGCTTGCCTACAAGGCCTATAAAATGTCCTTGAATGGTGAGGAGGCCCCGGTGATCAATGGCCTGACCGGTGACCAGCGGTTCTTTATTGGTTTTGCGCAGATTTGGCGCAATAAGTTCCGTGAGGAAGCGCTTCGTAACCAGGTTCTGACCGATCCGCATTCACCGTCTCAATACCGGACCAATGGCACGCTCGCCAACTTCACCCCTTTCTACGATGCCTTTGGAATTGTTGAGGGCGATGGCATGTTTTTGGCCGAAGAAGACCGGGTAAAAATCTGGTAATCAACCGAAATTTAGTTTCGAAAAGGGCGGTTTTCGGGCCGCCTTTTTTAATGCTTATCCGCGCAAGCTTTGGTTTCGACCTGAACCGTTGAGTGGCCAATGTTATGTTTGTCATGAAGCCGTTTTTTGATCGCCAAAAGCGTTTTATCACTGTTTTTGAGGTCGGTTACGGTGGCGTGCATGGTCAATAGCGGCTGTTCGGCTGTCAACAGCCAGACATGGATGTGATGGACATCCAAAAGGCCAGGGATTTCTTTGACTAGATCCTTCTGTAACGCTTCAACATCGAAGCTGTCCGGCGTACCTTCCATCAAGATATGGGTGGTTTTTTTCACTAAGGCCCAGGCCGAGGGCAAAATCAGAATGGCAAGGCCAATGGACAAAATCGGGTCAATCAGCATCCAGCCAGTAAAGTATATCACCAGCCCGGCGATTATTGCCCCGACTGAGCCCAGCATATCTAAAATGACATGCAGCAAAGCACCCTTGATATTAAGGTTTTCCTTGGAGCCTGCGTGCAAGACTTTAAAGGCAATGGCGTTCACCAGAAGCCCCAGAAAGGCGACGATCAACATCGGGACGGGTAAAACCTCGCTGCCGGTCTGAATGCGGTTAAAGGCCTCATAAACAATCCAGCCGAAAACCCCGAACAGCACGACCCCATTTACAAACGCCGCCAAAACCTGGAAGCGGGCATAGCCGTAGGTGCGGCGGTCATCGGGGGGTTTACGGCTTAGCCTGAAGGCGCCGTAGGCAAGGCCCAGGGCGGCGGTATCGGTCAACATGTGTCCGGCGTCGGCTAAAAGCGCTAATGACCCTGAAATAACCCCACCAACAACCTCAACGACCATAAAGAAACCGGTCAGCAGCAGAACCTTCAGCAAACGGCCTTCGTTACCGTTGCCGGGCTCTGAGTGTCCGTGATGGTGGTGATGGGCCATCTAATATAATTTTTCCCTGATTGTTTCAAAAAGGCCTTCAAACATTTCAGTCGTCAGGCGCTTGGTGTTGGTGTTGTAACGTGAGCAATGATAACTGTCCATCAAGGTTAAACCAGGTGAAATTTCTTTTGAATTGCCATGGCCAAAGGGATATTCCACTTGACGCTTGCCGAAGGTAGCAACAACGCTTTTATGGGCAATGCCTCCCAGCGCAAGAATAATTTCAAGATTTTTCATGGCTTTTATTTGATTAAGTAAAAAAGGTCGGCAGGTTTTAATTTCCTCACCCACGGGTTTGTTCTGGGGCGGCACACACCTGACCGCATTGGTAATAAAAGCGCCTCTAAGCTCCATACCATCATCGGGACGGGCCCGGTAAGTGCCCTCTGCAAAGCCAAATTTAAGGAGCGTTGGGTAAAGTAAATCACCTGCATAATCGCCGGTAAAAGGTCGTCCCGTGCGGTTTGCCCCCTTTAGGCCAGGAGCAAGGCCAACAATTAAAAATTTAGCATTCCGGTCGCCAAAACCCGGTACCGGCGCATTGAAAAAATCGGGGTAGGTTTTTTGGTTATCCTCGCGAAAATCCTTCAATCTCGGGCACAAGGGGCAATCCAATGGGGCTTCGGCGCTGGTTATTTGCATTTTGGTCATGAAAACCCCCTTAAAAGTCGACCTGAATTGGTTTAGAGGAGGGGGTGGAAAATTACAATACCGCGAAGGAAAAGGAATAAATGGCTGGGCAAATAATCATCGGGTTGGGGGCCAATCTGCCGGGGCAAAATGGTGAAACTCCGCTTGAAACCTGCCAACTTGCGCTGGGGCGCTTGGCCAAAGCCGGGGTTATGACCACCGCTGTCTCGCCGGTGTATGAAAGCGAACCCTATCCGCCGTCTGACCAACCCTGGTTTTTAAATGCTGTTGCCCTTATTGAGACTAAACTTTTGCCAAAGGATTTGTTGGCTGCTTTGCTGGAGGTGGAAGAGGGGCTGGGTCGACAACGCGCGGAGAAAAATGACCCCCGGATCATCGATCTCGACCTTATCGATTACCTTGGCGCTGTGCTACCGGGCCCGGCAGCCTGGTTGGGGGCGACAACCGACCCCGACCCAACGGGAATTTTCCTGCCCCACCTTCGCGCTCACGAGCGGGTTTTTGTTTTAAAACCACTTTTGGATTTGGTCCCGGTTTGGCAGCACCCGGTGATTGGAAAATCAGCAGCTGAGCTTTTAGAAGGCCTTGAAATGACAGGGAAAATCAGGCCCATCAAGGGGGAACTTCAAATCCCGTGATTTTTCTTTACACCCCCAAGGGGATTAGTTATAAGCCAGCCCTTGCAAGATTGTTTATCCCCTCGAAGGAGAATTTCAAATGGCCCGCGTTACAGTTGAAGATTGCGTAACCAAAGTTAGCAACCGTTTTGATCTGGTTTTATATGCCGGACATCGGGCGCGCAAAATTTCGTCCGGCGCTGAGCTTTTGGTTGAGCGTGATAACGATAAAAACCCGGTGGTTTCACTTCGTGAAATTGCCGAAGACCATGTCTCTCCAGAGGTGATGAAAGAAGAGATTATCCATAACAGCCAGAAATATGTGGAAGTGGATGAGCCGGAGGAAGACGACATGCAAGAACGCATGAGCGGGACCAAAACCGATACCCCTGCCGTTGAGGTTCCGGAAAAAGATATTCAGGAAGC
>JAZFRG010000170.1:0-4335 GCA_036445535.1 Sphingomonadales bacterium | reverse complement strand
GCCGACCATGATCTGGCGGCTTTTGCGGCGGATTATATCTCTATAGGGTCGTATGCTCATTTATCTCAATTTCCTTGGCTTTTCAGGGTCCCCATTTCGCCCTGAAATATGACAATATCATGTCGCTTCAAGAGGGGAAACCGATTTCGCGGAGAAAATAGGGGATAAAGTCTGAAAAATCAAAGGTTTTTAGGTGGGGCGCTTATTGATCTTCGTCGGTTTCTTGTTCTTCCAGGAGGCTGGCGACATGATCGGGGATTTGATCGGCATTCTGGACCGTGTAAGTAGGCTCGGCCATCGAAGTAATACCGAAATAGCCCAAGGACCCGGCAATTCCTAAAAACAGGAGTATTCCCAGCGTGGCGCCGCCGGACTTGGGGCTTACATAAAAGTTATTGGAGTCTTCGGGGGTTTCATTAAAGTTGGCTTTTAAATTCTCTACCAGCGGGCCAGGGTCCAGCCCCAGGTAATCTGCATAGGTTCGTATAAAGCCAACCGCATAAATCGGTTCGGGCAAAGAATTGGTGTCATTTTTTTCAAAAGCATGAAGATATTTTTGGGGAATACAAAGGTCGCGCGCAGCCAACGAGATATTTACTTTTTTAAGGCGCCTGGCCTTTTGCAGCCGGTTGCCAATTTTCAAATCTTTTTCGGCCATGTGCCGAACCCCCCTTAAACAAAAAAGCAGATGATCCCTCGTATGAGGACCTAACAGAACGCCCAAACGGAATGGTGCCCGTGGAACGTGTTATATTAAGTTTTGGTGTCCCCTGCTAGTGATAAGAAAAATGACTAGAACAGAGATAAATGTCAACTAGAAATTTTTCCTGAAATCAAGATTTAGACGGGCAGGTTATTTTCCAGGGCATATCTGCGAAGGTCATCTCTGAGCGAGTGCTTTGAGGAGGCCAGTTTTGGCAAAAACCAGTTCTGGAATTCCTCGAGCTTAAGTTGACGAACCATCATTTTCACAGGGCCGATGGCGGAAGGTGAAATTGAAAGGGTCTCAATCCCAAGGCCGATTAAAGCCAAAGCTTCTAGGGACCGGCCGCCCATTTCCCCACACAGGGTCAAAGGGACATTTGCGTCTGCGCATTTGTCGACAATTGATTTCAGAAACGAAAGTGCCGCCGGCGACAACAAATCATAACGGTCTGAAAGTTTCGGGTTGGAACGGTCGCTGGCAAAGAAAAACTGCATTAAATCATTGGTGCCAATTGATAAGAAATCCACTTCCTTCAAAAGCGCATCCATTTGCCAGGCTAGGGCCGGAACTTCCAACATGGAACCAATGGAAAGCAAGGAGGGCCCTGGGTTTCCAATTTTTTCCAGACGTTCTTTTTCTTTTAAAACAAGGGCTCTGGCCTCGATAAACTCACCAACCTCGGTGATCATCGGAAACATAATCGACAGGTTTTTATTTTTGCCTGCTTTTAAAAGGGCCCGAACCTGATAGCGCAGCAAACCGGGGCGCTCCAGGGCCAGTCTGATGGCCCGAAATCCAAGCGCCGGGTTGTCCTCTTTCTCCAAGGGCAGGAACGGAACCTGTTTGTCGCCGCCAATATCAAGCGTCCTGAAAACAATGGGTTTTGATTTAGCCGCTTTTAAAAGCCGGCTGTAGTAGCTGGTTTGGGCTTTCATCCGGGGCAGCGTTGAGGAAACCATAAACTGGAACTCGGTCCGAAACAGCCCGATCCCTTCGGCGCCGGTTTTTTCCAAATGATCCATGTCGATCAAAAGCCCGGCATTCATTAAAAGGGTTATGCGTTTTTCGTCCTTGGTGATGGCCGGTTTGGCCCGCTCGGCCTCGTAAATTTTTCTTAATTTCAGATGCTCTTTAAAGCTTAACGAAAAGGTTTTTTCAACATCTGCGGTGGGCCGGATATAAACCTTTTTGGCCCCGGAATCGACAATCACCCGATCACCCTCATCGATGACCCGGTTAATATCTTTAACCTGGCCCAGCATTGGAATACCCAGGGCCCGGGCGACAATGGTGACGTGGGCGGTGGGCGAACCCTCTTCCAAAATGATGCCTTTTAAGAAAGTCCGGTCGTAATCCAGAAGCTCTGCCGGGCCCATCGATCTGGCGACCAGGATAGAATCCTCGGTCAGCTTGTGATGGGCTTTTTCGCCGACAAACCCCATCAAAATTCTAATCAGGCGGTTAGAGACATCTTCGAGGTCATGCAAACGCTCTTTTAAATAGGGGTCTTTCATCTGCAGATACTGGGCTTGCATATCCTGTAAAATTTTCTCCACCGCGGCCTCTGCCGTGAGCCCGGTCTCTAAAGCCTCGCGGATGCGCCGTTTCCAGCCGCCCCCTGAGGTCAACATTTTATGGGCCTCAAGAACCTCGCGGTGGTCCCCGAAAAGAGAGAGGTCCGGGGCCTGCATTAAGGTGTCCAGTTCCTGGCGCATTTCCTTAAACGCTTTTTTAAGGCGTTTTTGTTCAAGGTCTTTATCATCGGTAAGTAGCGCAGAAATCTCGACCTTTGGTTCATGGAAAACGGCTTTGCCAACGGCCAGGCCATCGGCCAATTTCCTGCCCTCTAGTGTAGTTTGCTCAAGCTCTCTGCCGGTTTCGACTGAGAGCGAGCGGACATTAATCATTTTACTGGCGACCAGCATTTCGGCCAAAACCATCGAAACCGTTTGCATGGTCTCCAGATCCACCTCGGTAAACCTGCCGGGTTCTTTATTCTGGACCACCAGGACGCCGACAACCTGAAGATGGCGAATAATCGGAACCCCTGTGAAAGAATGATAAAGTTCTTCCCCGGTTTCCGGCAGATAGACAAAATCGGGATGGGTTGAGGCTTCTTTTACGTTAAGCGGCAGGCCGGTTGAGGCGACCCGGCCGACGAGACCCTTGCCAAGACCCAGCCGGGATTTATGAACAGCTTCCTGTTTCAAGCCTTCGGTAGCGAAGAGCTCTAAATCGCCTGAGGTCGTCACCAGGTAAACCGAACAGACATCCGCAGCCATGGTTCCGGCAATCTCACTGACCACCTGGTTAAGCCTTTGTTGGCCCGAGCCCTTGCCAGCCATCACGGTGTGAAGGCTTCTGAGAAGTTCTCTTGGTCTGCTGGCATTTTCCATAATGTTGGAGGGGGTTATCTCGATGCGTGCTCTAAAAACGCAGCGGCCTCGTTGGCAAGTTCAGCAATTATTTCTTCCGTGGATTGTTCAACCTTGACCATGCCCACACTTTGGCCAGCCATGAGGGAGCCGTTTTCAATGTCACCATCAACAACCGCACGTTTTAAGGCCCCCACCCAATACTTTTCAATTTCAAGCTGGGCGCCTTTTTGGTCAAAATCACCGTTTTGAAAACGCTCAATGGTTTTCCGCTGAAACTCGAGAAATTTCTCAGAAGCGTCATTTTTGAGTGCGCGTACGGGGATTACGGGGAACCGGGCGTCCAGCTGGACGCTCAAAATTGCGTCCCGGGCCGAGGCACGCATAAAGGCCTTTTTGAAGTTTTCATGAACATTGGCTTCGGTGGCGCAAACAAACCGGGTGCCCAGCTGGGCCCCGGATGCCCCCATTTGCAAATAACTGGCCATCGCTTCACCCCTGCCAATGCCGCCAGCTATAAAAACCGGAACGCTAATCACATGGGGCAAAATTTCCTGGGCCAGAACCGCGGTGGATACCGGGCCGATATGGCCGCCTGCCTCTGCGCCCTCAATAATGAGGGCATCAACGCCCGATTTTATAAGTTTTTTGGCCAGGGATAAGGCCGGTGAAAAGCAGATCACCTTGGCCCCGCCGTTCTTGATTTTCGTAATGTCATCGCCCCGGGGCAGGCCCCCAGCTAAAACCACATGGGTAACTTTTTCTTCCAGGCAAACATCAATCAACTCCTGCAGATTAGGATGCAGCGTAATCAGGTTTACCCCAAAAGGTTTTTTTGTCAGTGCCGCGGTTTCGCGAATTTCAGTCCGGAGCAGGTCAGGGGTCATGCCCCCGCAGGCAATCACTCCAAAGCCCCCGGCGTTTGAGATCGCCGAAACCAAATGGCGGTCAGACACCCAGGTCATGGCACCGCCCAGAATAGCATATTCAGTGCCGAGAAATTCCTTACCGCGCGCCCAAAGCCGCTCAAGCCTTCTCTTGCCCACCTCAAATTTAACGTTGGCCCTCATTTTCTACCTTTTGTCTAGTCCATAAGCGGCGTGCAAAGCCTTCAAGGCGTCCCCTTGGTGTTTTTCGCTAACGAGGACGCTGATTTTTATATCAGTCGCCGATATTGCCTGAATGTTGATGCCTTTTTCGCCAAGAGCATTAAACATTTTTTGGGCGACCCCGGCCTGGCCAGCCAATCCAAGT
>JAZFRG010000169.1:0-4401 GCA_036445535.1 Sphingomonadales bacterium | reverse complement strand
ATCTTTCCAGGCTTTATTTAGGGTAAGTTGACCAACAAATCCCGTTAAAGATGATTGGTCAATAAATGCGGTTTTACTCCTTGATGAAAAAATAAAATTATTAAAGCCAGGTATTTCTTCATTATTGAATCTTATTGGATTTAAGCTTCCTCTGCTCACTAGGCCAAGTTGGGATAAAGCAAGGATATTTAAGATATCTCTCATTTCGGAGAATACTTTTAAATGAATTTCGTTAAAAACTCCGGTTCTCTTGGTAACTATTACCGCTGGGGATTTTAAATAACTTTCTCGGGTTCTTTGAAACCACTTTTTCTTGTTTGTCCCGAATTTATCTATTTTAAAAAGGCCATCATCAATAAAACCTAATTTATTTCGGATTCTAAAAAATTTCTTGGAGTCATAAATATAGAAATTTCCAATTTTTAATTGCCTATTTATTTCCCGTGAAAGAAAAACTCCCTCAATTGGAAGGGAAATTACCCAGGCTTTTCTTTGTTCCTGAATAGGAGTTTTTTGTTTTGCCATAATACCTATTTTAAGTGGAAATAATAAAAACTCTACAATTTAATTTTTATCTGTAGAACTAGCTAAATCCGCCAAACGCCGCACCAGGTTAAACACACCGTTCAATCTGTCATCCAGGTCGTGCCACTTGGCAAAGACGATCATTTTGTGATCGGGGCGGAGTTTGGCTTTGAGCTTTTTGGAAGTGAGGAATTGGGCGAGACCCGCCGGGTTGGCAAAGCGGTCTTTATAAAAGGTGATAATCACGCCCTTGGGTCCGGTTTCAATTTTCCCGATCCCGCCCCTTAGACAATGGAGTTTTATCAGCGTGACGTAGAGGAGATGCTTGACCTCGATGGGGATTTTGCCGAAACGGTCTTTGAGTTCGCGGCCAAAATCTTCAATTTCCTCCTTGTCCTCCAAACCCGCGAGGCGACGATAAAGCGCCAGCCTTAAACCCAGATCAGAAACATAATCTTCAGGGATCAAAACGCTGGCCCCGAGATTGATCGTCGGTGACCATTTTTCTTCCATCTCCACATCCCCGGTCTTGCGGCTGGCGACCGCCTCTTCAAGCATCTGTTGATAGAGCTCAACGCCGACTTCCTTGATGTGACCCGACTGTTCTTCGCCCAAGAGATTACCAGCCCCCCTGATATCCATATCGTGGGCGGCCAGCGTAAAGCCTGCGCCTAAGGTATCGAGGGATTGCAAAACATGGAGCCGTTGTTCGGCTGCTGCGGTCAGCGGTTTTCGGGGCGGGGTAGTCAAATAGGCATAGGCTCTTACTTTGGAGCGGCCAACCCTTCCTCTTAACTGATAAAGCTGGCTGAGCCCAAACATGTCGGCGCGGTGGATCACCAAGGTGTTGGCGTTGGGGATATCGAGGCCGGATTCGATAATGGTGGTGGATAAGAGGACATCATATTTGCCCTCATAAAAGGCGGTCATGGCGTCCTCGATACGGCGCGGCGGCATTTGCCCGTGGGCCACCGAGAACTTAACTTCGGGGATATAGGTGGTCAGGAAATCAGCAATTTCCTTCAGATCGGCAATCCTCGGGCAGACATAATAGCTCTGGCCGCCGCGGTAATGTTCGCGGAGCAATGCTTCGCGGATGACAACTTCATCAAAGGGCGCGACAAAGGTGCGGATCGCCAGGCGGTCAACCGGCGGGGTCGCAATCAGGCTCATCTCCCTAAGCCCCGCCAGGGCCATTTGCAGGGTCCTTGGGATCGGCGTTGCTGACAAGGTTAAGACATGAACATCGGCTTTTAGGGATTTTAAGCGTTCTTTATGAGAAACCCCAAAATGCTGCTCTTCATCGACGATCAAAAGCCCAAGGTTTTTAAAATGAATGTCCTTGGCTAACAAGGCATGGGTGCCGATAACAATATCGGCCTGGCCTTTGGCTAAACCCTCTTTGGCGCGCTTGGTGTTGGCTGGCGTCACAAGCCGCGATAGTTCTTCAATAACCACAGGAAGGTCGGAAAACCGCTCCTTAAACGTATTGACGTGCTGGCGGCTAAGCAGCGTTGTTGGGCTGATCACCGCAACCTGAAAGCCGCCCATCACCGCCAGCATGGCAGCGCGCAGGGCCACCTCGGTCTTGCCAAAGCCAACATCGCCGCAAATCAGCCGATCCATCGGCCGGCCCTTGCCCAGATCATCAATAACATCCTCGATGGCACCCAGCTGGTCGTCGGTTTCGGTAAACGGGAAGCGGGCGGCAAATTCATCATAAACCCCCTCGGGCGGGTCGATCACGGGGCCGGCCCGAAGCGATCTGGCGGCAGCGATGGCGATTAATTTATCGGCCATTTCGCGGATGCGCTTTTTCATCTTGGCGTGGCGCACCTGCCAGCCAGGACCGCCAAGTTTATCTAAAAGATGATCGGCGGTGCCCTCGCCAAAGCGGCTCAGCATCTCAATATTTTCAACCGGCAGGAACAAGCGGTCGCCGCCCTGATAGGTCAATTTCAGGCAGTCATGACGGGCCCCATTCGCGGTGATGGTCTCAAGCCCCTGAAAGCGGCCAACCCCGTGGTTGATGTGAACCACAAGGTCGCCGGGGGCTAATGAAGACGCCTCGCGGATGAAATTCTCGGCCTTTTTCTTGCGGTAGAGGCGGCGCGGAATACGGTCGCCCAGAATATCGGTCTCGGTAATCAGCGCGAAATCATCTGCGACATAGCCTTCTTCCAGAGGCAGAACGGCAATGCCAATGTCTTTGCCCTTTACCTGGATGGCTTCATCGAAAGTTGCCACTTTTTCCAGGCGCATCATGCCGTGATCGCGGAGAACCCCCATCAGGCGGTCCCTTGAGGCCTCACTAATGTTGCCAATCAGGACTTTTTTCCCGGCTTTTTGCAGGGTTTTGATGTGCGCTTTCAAGGCGTCAAAAATATTGAGGTCTTTTTGTTCCCGCTCGGCAATAAAGGTTTTGCCCTTGGTCCCGCCGAGATGAAAGGCACCTTCCAGTTCAGGCTCAGGAAACGGGCTGAGGCGGATCGGGTTTAAAAGCGACAGCAGGTCCTCCCAGTCCTTGCCGTCTAAATAAAGCGCACTGGGGTTCAGGGGTTTATAGGGGGCCGACCAGGTCTTGGCGGCTACGGCACTTTCGCGCCGGGCCAGATAGTATTCACCGATGTCATCAAGCCGCTGCAAGACCACATCCGAGGTTTTATGATCAAGGCTAAGCGTGGCACCCCGCAGGTAATCAAACAGCGTTTCCATGGTCTCATGAAACAGCGGCAGCCAATGGTCGGATCCCGCTGAAATCCGCCCCTCTTTGACCGCCTCATACAAGGGATCATCGCCTTGCGAGGCGCCAAAGGTTTCCCGGTAACTGATTTGAAAGCGCTCCCGGGCGTCTTCATCCAGGGTAAACTCACGGGCTGGGAGGAGTTTAAGGCCAGCGACCTTATCCAAGGTGCGCTGCGATAAGGGGTCAAAGGTTCTGATGGTATCGATCTCATCGCCGAAGAGATCAATCCGGTAAGGCGAGGCGGCATGGGGCGGGAATAAATCCACCAAGGAACCCCGAAAAGCAAAATCACCGGGTTCCGCCACGGCCTCGACCCGAAGATAGCCATTTTCCGCCAGATACTGCGATAATTTTTCGCGCGGCAGCGTGGTTTTTACTTTAACCTCGAAGCCTTGGCCTTTTAACCATGCCCGCGGCGGTACTCGCTGCAAGGCCGCATTCAGGGTCGTTAAAACCAGGGTCGGGGCCTCCTCAAAGACCTTTTCGATGAGATCGCTTAGGACGCCCAAGCGCTCCGCCAAAATACCCGACCGGGGGCCGGTGCGGTCGTAGGGCAGAACGTCCCAGGCCGGAAAATTTAGAACCTTCACCTCCGGGGCAAAAAAGCTGAGCGCGGTTTTAAGGGTCTCGGCCCGGGCATCGTCTTTGGCGATATGGATCAGGGTCTGGTTTTTGCTGTGGGCTTTTTGAGCGAGCTCGCCAATAATGAGGGCATCAAGGCCCGGCACCGCCCCGGTTAGGGTCTGCGGTTTATCTAAACTTAGGGATTTGAGGGCGTCGTTCAGGCTCATTTTTTCATATGATCCAAGGTTTTCATACGGTCCATCATCGGTGTGTTAAAGGCGGCAGGGGCCGGCGCATTGCCGGTAACCCAGGCGATGATATCAACGTCTTGCTCATGGAAAAGGGTTTCAAACCAGTCGACATCCCGGTCATCAAATCCATCCATATTTTGATCGACAAAACGGCCCAAAAGTATATCGGCTTTCTTGATGCCGCGGTGCTCGGCGAGGTATTTCAGGCGCTTTCGCCTTAACGTTAGCTTATTGTCTGGTCCCGTGGTCATTTTTTGGGCTATTATCCTTTTACGAAGAAGTTTTGGGCTTAACGTATTGACGGGGGAAGGGCAA
>JAZFRG010000168.1:0-3359 GCA_036445535.1 Sphingomonadales bacterium | reverse complement strand
CGCGTTCGTGAACCAGTCGATAATGTCCGGGGTTAAAAGCGGGTTGTCGCCAGTTAAAATCAAAATTGGAAAATTTAACTTTAAATCCTTGATGGTTTTTAGAACGCTCCTAACCGGGGTATCGGCCCCTTCCAGAAAATGAACCCGGCGGACATCCTCGCCCGAAAAAATCAGACCTTCCTTAATTTCCAGGGCACGATTGGCAACAACGTAGGTGTCGCCGATGGTTTTAGCCTTTGCCAGAGCTTCCAAAACATAGCCCGCCATGGCCCGGCCAGCCAGTTTCAAAAGCGCTTTCCTGCCGCCAAAAAGCCCGGCAGCCTCATCGCTGCCGGTTCGATCCCCGGCCAACACAATTGCGGTTAGGCGCTCCATCCCTTAAATATGTCCTTGTTCCGGTTATTTCCAGTTGGTAAAACCACCACATTCTTAATCCCAAATCTACAGGAAAAATTTTAATGTCCGAAACCACGTCCCTTTTTAGTTCTTTGCCTTTGGCCGGGCACTTTATCAACAAGGCGGCCCGGGTAAAACCTGAAGCCTTCCCCGAGAACCATGCCTTGTCTGGCGTAGCTATCAAAAAAGCCGCCAAAACTATTACCGCCTTTCCGGGATATCGGCAAACGCCGCTACGAACTTTAACAACGGCAGCTGAAAAGGCGGGCCTCGGCGAAATTTTTTACAAGGACGAATCCCTAAGGTTTGGTCTGAAAAACTTCAAGGCGCTCGGCGGCGCTTACGCGGTTTTGAAATTGGTGGAGGAAAAAGCTGGCGAAAAAGAAATCGTAATCACCTCGTCCACCGCGGGAAGCCACGGTCGGGCGATCGCCTGGGGGGCGAAAATGGCCGGGGTCAGGTGCGTCATTTTTATCGCTGAAGGGGTCAGCAAGGGCCGCGAAAAAGGCATGACCGATCTTGGCGCTGAGGTTATCCGGGTGCCGGGCCATTATGAAGACTCGTTCCAGGCTGCACAAAAAGCGGCTTCTGAGCATGGCTGGCATATGGTTTGTGACACCACCTTTGAGGGCTACATGGATATTCCGCTCACCATAATGCAGGGCTACGGCGTTTTGGGGGAGGAGATTGCCGATCAACTCCGAACCGGTCACGATTTAAAGGTAGAGGATTTAAGCCATGTTTTCCTTCAGGCCGGGTGCGGGGGTTTTGCCGCGGCGATCATGGCCGCCCTCCTTAATAAATGTCAAACCAAACGCCCGCGGTTTATTCTGGTGGAGCCGGAAAAGGCCAATTGTGTCCTGAAATCCATGGAAAAAGGGTTCCCGGTTTTTCTGGAAGGCGATATTTCTACGCTTATGGGGGGTCTGGAGGTGGCTGAGGTCTCGCTTGCCGCCTGGCCGATTATGCAGGCCTACGGCGATGCCGTTTTGGCGATCAATGACCGCGCCGTTGGACCTGCGATGAAGGCCTTGGCTGAGGGGGCTTTGGGGGGCGGTGAAATCGAGGCTGGGGAATCGGCTGCTGCGGGCTTGATCGGTGCGCTGGCGGTTTCCTGTGATGATGAATTAAGGGAGGCGCTTGGTTTGGATGCCACTTCTAAGGTTCTTGTTATTGGCACCGAAGGGGCGGCTGATCCTGAAATTTATGAGGAAATGACCGGACGGAAACCCTTTGTCGGAGCCAAATTATGACGCCTGATATTAACCCTGAGCGCTTGATCGCTAGAATTGAAACCTTGGCCCAAATAGGTGCTAATGAGGATGGCGCTGTCACCCGCCTGACCCTAAGCGAGGCAGATAAAACGGCCCGCGACTTGGTGGTCAGCTGGATGCAAGACCTTGGGCTTGAAGTAAAAATTGATAAAATCGGAAATGTTTTTGGCATTCGTGCAGGGCTTGAGGCTGGCCCGCCGGTGATGACCGGCTCACACATCGATAGCGTCATCGAGGGCGGGACGTTGGATGGTCCCTACGGGATTTTAGCCGGTCTTGAAGTGGTTGCTGCCCTGAATGAAGCCGGTATTAAAACGCGGCGCCCCCTTGCCGTGGCGATTTTCACCAATGAAGAGGGGGTAAGGTTTCAACCTGATATGATGGGTTCATTGGTCGCTGCAGGTGGCCTGGATTTGGAGGAGGCGCTATCCGCCAAGGACCGCGACGGGGTCCCGCTGGGCCAGGCATTGAGCGACATTGGCTATGCCGGTGATCTGGAACCCGGTGTCATAATTCCCCATGCTTTTGTGGAACTTCATATCGAACAGGGCCCGGTTCTGGAAGCTTCCAAAACAGATATAGGGGTGGTCGAAAGCCTGACCGGGATTTCCTGGACCGAAGTGACCATCAAGGGGGTTGCAAACCACGCCGGCACAACCCCGCAACACCTTAGGACCGATGCCGGTTTTGCGGCGGCCCGGCTGGTTGTTTTTCTTCAGGACCTGGCAAACAGGTTCGGCGACCCGCAACGGGCCACTGTGGGTTCATTAAACCTGAAACCAAACGCCATAAATGTTGTTCCCGGCCTTGCTGTATTGACCGTTGACCTTAGAAATTCGAACAATGAGGTTTTGAAGAAATCCGAGGAAGGTTTGGCAGAATTTTTGGGTGATCTAAAAAAAGAGGGGTTTGGGGTTTCAACAAAAACCTTGGTCCGTTTTGACCCGGTTCAATTTGATAAAAACATTGCCAGGATTATTCAAGCAAGGGCACTTGATTTGGGTTTTTCGGCTATCACAATGACCTCAGGGGCGGGCCACGATGCCCAGATGATGGCCAGGCTTTGCCCGGCAGCAATGATTTTTGTTCCCAGTCAGGATGGCATCAGCCACAATCGATTAGAGTTCACCTCGCCTGCACATTTGCTTGCAGGGGCGCGCACATTGATGCATACGCTTCTTGAAATTGCAGGGAAATAACCAAGTTTACATTCATGTTCAAAACCAAGCCTGAAAATAAACCGGAGCTGACGCTGGATCCGGAAAACTGGGAAGAATTTAGAAAATTTGCCCACAACGCTTTGGATGAGGCGCTTTCCTACGTCAGCGGCGTTCGGGAGCGCCCCCCCTGGAAGCCGGTTTCCGAAGGGGCCAAAAAGAAACTAAGTGAACCGCTGCCGGTAAACCCTACCCCGGTGGAGGCGGTTTTTGACGAGTTTAAGGAAAATATTTTCCCTTATCCCTTGGGCAACATTCATCCCCGCCACTGGGGCTGGGTCAATGGCTCGGGGACGGCCGAGGGGATTGTCGCCGAAATGCTGGCGGCGACCATGAACAGCAATATAACAAGCCACGACCAGTCGCCGATCTGGGTCGAAAAGCAGGTCCTTGATTGGTTCCGCGACCTTTTTGATTTTCCCGAAAGCTCGGGCGGGCTTTTGGTCAGCGGTGGCACCATGGCTAACCTGAC
>JAZFRG010000167.1:0-3292 GCA_036445535.1 Sphingomonadales bacterium | reverse complement strand
TCCTGATCGCCTTCGGGCGACAAATCCCTAAAAGGAAGAACCGCAATGGATACCTGCCCCGCTTCAGCCTGTTGAACAGATTGTTTCGGCCCTTCAATAAAGTTTTGATAAACGATAAAACCAAGCGCCACGACAAGCACGCCAGCAATGAGTTTGTTGATCCTTTGCCCGGTGCCGTGGGCAATCGATTTCGAGGCATCCACCTCTTTGGTTTTTTTGACCCCTTCGGGGGTGACCTCATAGGCCCAGCTGAAAAGTAAAAAAACAGGAAACCCAACCCCCAGAAGCATAAGGACCGCTTGCGCGATCCAGTCTGGGAAATTCATGGTATCTGAAACAACGTCAGCAAATTGCAAAATCACCCACGCGACAATCGCATAAGCAACCCCAACCTTGAAGACATTCCTGCGCTTCAATTCCCTGAAAAACTTATTCAAAATAAATTCCCCGCTGTTTCCTGGCTAAAAAACTATCATAATTGGCAGAAATAAGCGAGATTCAATCGTTCCCAGCAATACTCGTAAATAAAAGAGGTGGTTTTTGAAATTTAACCCCCCTATTCTCCTAAAAACAGAGGGACTTTGAGGGGCAAAAAATTCCGGGTAAAATTCTGTCCAGAAAATCAAAAAGCGGGGGAAACTGGTCCATAGAAAGGCTTAGAGGCCCCCGACCACTTTCCTTCCTTTCAGTTCTTGGGAAAATTTATTCATCGGCGGGGCGCTCTACTTGCAACATTTGATAAATATCTATGCCGGCGCGCTCATAGGCGGCGATCAATTCAGGGAAATGCTGTAAAAATGGGACATAACTATTCCCATTATTATACACCCTATCGAACCTGGGGTCGACATCCGGGTGTGCGCTTATTATCAAAGCCAAAAGAAATGCCTGAGGGCGGCTTTTAACAAAGCGGCGGGCAAAGGGAAGTGCGGCATCATAATCCCCGAAATAGGTATATAAATATGCCATATTCTCATCACTGCGTTGCCCGGCTTCATACCCGGCAAGTGCCCGTGAAAAGGCCTGTTGTTTATCCTCCTCGCTCCTTGAAATACCATACCGGCCCAAATAAGTCGGCCCTCCCAGCAATTCCTCATACTTTGCCAGGTATTTTTCCGCCTCAGGGATATTGCCTTCCATGAGGGCAATTCCAAGCTGAATAAAAGCCCGGGTGAATTCAAACCCCTGGCCAAGCTGCCCCTCACTAATTGTCGCCAAAACCCTTTTCACTTCATCCAGGTTTCCGGAATTCCCGAGCCGGCTAAGGTAAGTGGTCAGAATAATCTGGTAATACGGGTCGCGCTCATAGTTTTCCCTGAAACCCTGGGAGGCCTTTGGAAAACGACCCATAACATCCAAAAGAAGATTGCGCCAATGGTGGGCCTCGATATCGTTGGGATTGGATTTTATCGCCCGGTCATAGAAAGCCAAGGCCCCTAAAAAATCCAGTTCAACGTCTACTTTCGTGTTCCCAAGGGTGGCCAGGGCTTCAGAATTTTCCGGGTCCAGCGCCAAAGCTTTTCCCGCCGCGTTTTCCACAAGGGGCGCAGCCTCGGCCCGGGAAATATGGCCGTAGTACCGCAAGAGTGTATATACTTTTGCCAGCGCACCCCAGGCATTGGCGTAGCTTGGGTCCTGTTCAACCGCGCGTTTCAGCAGGCCTTCGGCTTGGCGCAAGGTTTCTTCCGAACGCGCCCCCCTGACAAATTTGGCTTGCAGGTATAAATTATAGGCCTCGACATTTTCGGTCCCGCCGGTGCGGGTTTTGGGTAATTCCCCGGCCCCCAGCGTGCCCAAAAGTTCGGTAGCGATGTTTCCAGCAATTTCATCTTGGATGGCAAAGATACTGGTCATTTCGCGGTCATAGGTTTCCGACCAAACATGAAAACCATCGCGGGCGTTAATCAGCTGCGCTGTGATCCTGACCATATTGCCATCGGTCCTGACACTGCCTTCCAGAATATGTTCAACCCCCAGAGTTTTGCCAATAGCGCGGAGGTCCGGGCTCTCGCCCTTGAACTGGAAACTGGAAGTGCGGCCAGCGACCTTGATGCTGGGGACCTTTGCCAACACATTCAAAAGCTCTTCGGCGATACCATCGCCAAAGTATTCCTGGTCGCCAGCGGCACTTAAATCCTCGAAAGGCAAAACAGCAATTGAAGCCTGCCCAGCTTCAACTTGGGGTACAACACGGCCATCGATGGCGATTAATTTATCGTAAGCGATAAAACCAAGCACTACCACCAAAGCACCCGCGATCAACTTGTTGATCCTTTGCCCTGTGCCATGGTTGATCGATTTTGATTGATCAACCTCGGCGGTTTTTTTGACACCTTCGGGGGTCACCTCATAGGCCCAAGACAAAAGAAGTGCTACGGGAAGCCCTGCTACCAGCAGCATAAAGACCGCTTGCGCGATCCAGTCGGGGAAGTTCATGACGTTGGAAACAACTTCAATAAACTGCAAAATCACCCATGCGACGATCGCGTAGGCAACCCCAACCTTGAAGACATTTCTGCGCTTCAGCTCTGCAAAAAAAGAATTCAAAAAACTAATCCCCGCTGTTTATAGGGAAGCACTACCATAAATGGCAGAAACAAGCGAGTTTCATTCGCCAATTAAGAGAAAATTATAATTTTCAGAAATTTGGAGGGTTGGGGCAAGGATTACCGGCTTTTACAAGCCCTTGCTGGTTTGCTTTACAAAGCGGGAATTTCCGGGCAAAATTCGGCGCAGTAAATCAAAAACGGGGGAAAAAAATGACTAAATTTTTCAAACTTTTATATGTTTCTACCCTGCCCGCAGGTTTTATTTTTGCCGGTTCTGGACTGCTGTGGCTTTATTATTTCCGCCTACAGGATGGCGGTTTTTATGAGCGCCTGGTGACCTACGCCACGGACTGGAACAGCGCCCATATCCTGCTTTCGTTAAGTGCAATTATGATTTTTCCAGCGGCGCTGGTGATCCGTCAACTGGTGCGCGACAAACCGGGCCGGGTTCTGGCCGAAATTACCGCCGTGATGGCTCTTTTTGGCAGTTTTTTCCTGGGCGGCCAGTATGTGATTGATTTCATTATGCCGCTGATCGCCCGGGCGGGCGGCGAAGCACTTACTGTTCACAACGAATTTTTCACCGATCCCTGGGTCAATTTGATGTTTTATAATTTGCAGGATTTAGGCTCAATTGCCCTACTTTTAGGGACCATTGCGTTGGTCTGGTCGAAAACCATTGATATCAAATATTTTGGAATTTTGATGGTGCTGTGGATCGCCATCATTGCTGGGGGTACTAT
>JAZFRG010000166.1:0-4012 GCA_036445535.1 Sphingomonadales bacterium | reverse complement strand
CAGCTCGGCCATTTCAGGGATTGAAAGGCCCTTCCCCTTTAAAGAAAAAGCGGTTGTTCGGGAGGTCACATCCAGGACCTCAACGTCGGCCAGAATATTCAAAATTTCCTCGGCCACGCCATCGCCGAAATATTCCTGATCGCCCGCCTGGCTGAGATCACTAAATGGCAAAACTGCAATCGAAACTGGCCCGGCCTGGGCTTCTTCATTCACTGGACCATCGGTGGCAATCATTTTGTCATAAGCAATAAAGCCAAGCGCCAAAACAAATCCAACCGCAATCAGCTTATTTATTTTCTGACCGGTCCCGTGGGTGACCGATTTCGATTGATCAACCTCGGCGGTTTTCATCACCCCTTCGGGCGTTACCTCATAGGCCCAGGAAAATAGCAGCACGATCGGGAAGCCGATAGCGACCAGTACCAGGACACCTTTTTGGAACACTTCGGGAAGGCCCATCAAAGGGGCAACAATATCGACAAACTGCATAATGACCCATGCCACCACTGCGTAGGCAATCGCAACGCGCACTACGTTTCTTCGTTTTAATTCTGAAAAGAAATTATTCATCTTTGGCCGCCCCGCATTCAAAATCAAAATCGCCCACCGGCCAGCAAACATTCGGCCAACCGCGCTCACGCCAGTAATCCACAACGCCTAAGAATAAAACCAACGCTTTGTAACGCTCAGTCTTTCGGATATTTTCAATTCCCGGAAATTCATAAAATAAATAGGAAGCCCCATTGTTATAGGCCATGAATTCCAAATTATCCAGAAAGCCGTCATCGCCGCTCAAAAAATAGGAATAAAAGGGTTGCCAATAACTTCCCTGCCAATCCTCGGGAAGGTCCAGCGTTTCCCCGCGGAGCTTTGCCCGAAGAGGCTCAAAATCCATGGCCGGTTTGGAAAAATCTTTTGAATACTGTTCCCAATAGCCATTATTCGCTTCCAGGTGGGCAAGGGTCTTTTCAGGCTCATTATTCATCAGGTAAGTTTCTATTAAAACACTGCCAGACCAGGTAAAGGCAGGGTCTATTTCAAGGGCCTTTTCATGCATGGCTACGGCCTCCGCAGTCCGGCCGGCCCTGGCTAGCGTGTCGCCGTAAAAAGCTAAAACAAGGGTGGAATTTGGCTCTAGCCCATAAGCCCGTTCTGCCAATTCTAAAGCTTCTTCGAGGTAAAGAACCGCTTGATAAAACTCGTTAAAATCTTCCAGAATTTCAATCGAATTCGGATCAAGTTCAAAAGCAATTTTAAACTGGTCTTCGGCCTCAACGTAAGCGCCCCGGTCCCTAAGCGAGTTGCCATAGGCATGGTGGGCATCCGCCAGGTCAGGATCAAGGGTAACGGCTTTAAGGGCGGCAATTTCAGCCTCGGCATATAGCCGGCCAAATTGTATCGGCCTGCCATCAAATTCGGCAAAATACCCGGTGAGGGTCCCCAGCGCCGTGGCCATGGCGGCCCAGGCGGGGGCATAATTCGGTTCTTCTTTGACGACCTCCCTTAAAATATAAACGGCTTCGGCCAAACCGTCCCCACGGCTACGGATTAAACGCCGGGCTTTAAGGTATTGATCATAGGCCTCCATATTTTGCATCCGGTTGGAAACCAGGCTCCCCTCTCCTAGCCCCAAAGGCACCTGCACGGCATCTGAAATGGCAAAGGCTATTTCTTCCTGGATGGCAAAGACGTTTTCATATTTACGGTCATAGGTCTGGGACCACAAATGAAACCCGTCTTCAACCCTGATCAGCTGGGCGGTAATACGAAGATCGTCGCCGGACCTTCTGACACTGCCCTCGACAATGGTATCGACCCCTAGTTCTGCGCCAATATCCCGGACATCCATGTTCTTGCCTTTATAGGAAAACGCCGAGGTTCTGGCCGCGACATTAAGCCCGGGGACACGAACCAGGGTATTTAAAAGCTCTTCGGTGATGCCATCCCCAAAATATTCCTGCTCAGGATCGGACGACATATTTACGAAAGGCAGGACCGCAATTGAGACAGTCTCTGCTTCGGCTTGCCGCACCCCTGTATCACCAGGGGCAATCACCTTGTCATAGGCAATAAAGCCAAGCGCCAATACCAGCGCGCCAATAATCAATTTATTAATCCGTTGCCCGGTGCCGTGGGTCATGGATTTGGAGGCATCCACCTCTTTGGTTTTCTTGACCCCTTCGGGCGTGACCTCAAAGGCCCAGCTGAAAATCAGAGCAATGGGAAACCCAATCGCCAGCAAAACGATGGTCACTTTCTGGAACCACTCGGGCAAGCTCATCGGGTCGGCGATGACATCAACGAATTGCAGGATGACCCACGCCACCACCGCGTAAGCGATCGCCACGCGGACAACGTTTCTTCGTTTCAGTTCTGCAAAAAATTTATTCACCAGAGCTCTCCACATAGCCTTCGCAGGTTTTAGGCATCGGGGTCCAGGCTTCCGGGGCGGGATTGCCGCCGTTACAAACGATCTTTAAGAACTTATCGCGCTCAGTCGCCCGCTTTTCTTCCAGAGCGGCCATAACAGGGGAAAAATCCACGTCAGGGAAACGGGACATTAAATATAATTCCTGGAAATTAGGCGCATAACCGGCTTCAACAGCTTCTTTCATCTTTTCAAGCCCTTCCCCGGTCCTGCCGGCATAAAGCAAAACAAGCCCCTGATCCCAAACCAAACCATAACTATTGAATCTAGAGTCTAAATAGGCGCTTAAAGCGTTTTTCAAAAGGTTCATAATTTCACGGGCACCCTCGGGGTTTCCCTTTTGTTTTCTGATCTCATAAAAAACAAACCTGGATGGGGCCGACAGGGACCCAATTTTAAAAGGGCGGTCCGGAACCCGGGCCCAGGCACCTTCAATAACTTCACTGGCTTTTTCCAAATTGCCCGCCACCAGATAAACGCTTGCAATTTGGCCTTTGCCGCCCAAATCATTAGCACCCAAGCCGGCATTCATTACTTCGGCTTTCTGGGTAGCTTCTTCGACCCGGCCAAGGGCCATAAGCGGGCTAAAAGGAAATTGCCCGACCAGGACGGCCTCGTCATTTAACCCGAAAGCATCGCCTAAAAGGGACGATAGACCAGAAGAGGCACCTGAATAGCCGGGGGAAATTTCCAAGGTTTCCAAAAAAAGGATGGCGGCCACGGCCAATTTTCCCTGGATGGCAAAATTTTGGGCTTTAAGGCTCCTGTTAAATAACGGGTTAAGGGAATTTAAACGCTCACTTAAAAGGTCGGCTTTTCCAGACTGGCCCATTTGGATATAAAAACCAGCGAGATTTGCCACCGCTATCGTTGACAGGGGGTCGTCCCGGACCACCTCTTCGAGGATCGCCAGGTTTTTTTCAAATTCACCCAATTGAAGGTACAATGCACTCAACCAGAATTTTGCTGTGGAGTAGTTTGGGTTAAGCTCGATCGCCCTGACTAAATAAGGCTCTGCCTCAATTGGGCGCTGGTTTACCCACAAATAATACCCCTTGGCAGCTTGGGCTTCCGGCAAGTCGGGGGCCAGGGATAGGGCCTGGTCGGCCAATGCCCCGGCCCTCACCAGGGTTTCAGAAAAGGAAAACCCAAAATCATAAAACGGCAACAGGCCAAACACCATAGAAAGGCGGGCGATAGCCGGGGCGTAATTGGGGTCTATTGCAATCGCTTTTTCAAATTGTTCTTTTGCAATCCCAAGCGGGCCGGGACCGCGTTTTTCCATTTCATAAATTCCCAACAGGTAAGCGTCATAAGCGGCAGGGTCAGTGGGTATGGTATTTTGAACCCGAACCGTTGCTGTTAGCCCCATGGTGGTTTTAAGCTCGCCGACGATGGCCGCCGAAATTTCATCCTGGACGGCGAAGATATTATCAAGCGCGCGGTCGTAATTTTCCGACCACAAATGAAAACCGCTCGTGGCATCAATCAATTGCGCGGTAATCCGTACCTGGTTGCCATCTTTCCGAACGCTGCCTTCCAAAACCAGGCCGACCCCCAGTTTTTGTGCAATGTCCTGAATAT
>JAZFRG010000165.1:0-3836 GCA_036445535.1 Sphingomonadales bacterium | reverse complement strand
CGCCGCAGGGTCTATTCCAAAATTGTCCGTTTAGGCGAGGGGGCCTCTAAAAATGGCCGCTTAAGCCATGGCGCTATGCAACGCACGTTGACAGTTCTAAAGCGCATGGCGGACATTATCCACGAAGAAAAGGTCAAGGTAATTTTTCCCCTAGCCACCGAAAGTGCCCGGATGGCAGAAAATTCAAAAGAATTTTTTCAAAAAGTCAAAGCCCAAACCAACCTGGATTTTAAAATTATTACTGCACAGGAAGAGGCCCGGCTTGCGGTCCTGGCCTGTGCCCCCCTAATGGGGCATTTAAAAGAGGCACTGATTTTCGATATTGGCGGCGGCAGTACCGAGGTTATTCTGGTCGAACGCACTGCCGAGCATTTAAAAATTGTCGATTGGACTTCAAAGCCCTTTGGCGTGGTACGAGGGCGGGACCGGTTTGGTTCAACCCTAAAACCAACTGATTATGATTTATACGCAAGTGAGTTTGAAGCGGCCATGAAACCGTTTTTCAAAAGGAACCAGGCTTTTCAAAAAATTCCTTACGCGGTAATTGGGTCTTCGGGCACGGTCACCGCCCTTGCCGCCAGCGCCCTGGAGTTGTTCAAGTATAATCCGCAATTGGTTGATGGCGCTCATCTGGAAGTGAAAAAGATTTTAAACTTTGCCTCAATGGCCGCTAAAACACCGCTTTTTTCACGCAAGCTCAACCCCATTATCGGTCCCGGGCGGGCCGAATATCTACCCTCAGGGTGCGCCATCCTTGAGGGGCTTTTCCGCCATGTAAAAGGCGAACAGTTAATCGCTGCCGATCGGGGACTTAGGGAGGGGGTTTTTTACAGTTTGATACCTTCGACCCCCAAGGTTCAATTTAAAAAGGTCGGCAAATCATGACTGAAAATCAAGATCCCAAAAGCCGGAGCCGGGGCAAACGCACCCGCGTTAAGACGGCAAAGGGCAGGAAGATTTCTTCCACCAGGTGGCTTCAACGTCAACTCAATGATCCTTATGTTGCCGAGGCCAGACGGCTGGGCTATCGCTCCCGTGCGGCCTTCAAGCTAAAGGAAATTGATGACCGGTTTGGGCTTTTTAAGGGGGCCAAGTTTGTCGTCGATCTGGGCGCTGCACCCGGCGGCTGGTGTCAGGTTTTACGAAAAGTCGCGCCAAAGGCAAAAATCCTGGCCATCGACCTGCAGCCAATTGATGACATCGAAGGGGTAGATTTCATCCTCGGCGATTTTATGGAAGAGGAGGCCTATAACCTTGTCCATGCCAAAACTAAGGGCGGGGTCGATGCCGTTTTAAGCGACATGGCAAACCCGGCCACCGGACACCGGGCCACCGATCATATCCGCACCATGGCGTTGGCCGAAGCCGCGCTTGACTTTGCCATTCATGTTTTAAAACCGAACGGTATTTTTCTTTCCAAAGTGCTGCGGGGCGGTACCGAGGGCGAGCTTTTAACGGTGATGAAAAAGCATTTTAAGAACGTCCAGCACATCAAACCAGCGTCGAGCCGGAAGGATTCCCGGGAGCTGTTTGTTCTCGCCCGGGGTTTCAAAGGTCAAAAATAATTAGAAAACATGCTTGCCAAAACGCTTAAATTTATTTAGTAAGCGCCATGAAAATACGTGAAGGACTGACATTCGATGACGTTCTGCTTGTCCCCCAAGCCTCTAACGTTATGCCTGCCGAAGTAAAACTCCAAACCAGACTTACCAAAAAGATTACCTTGAACCTGCCGTTCCTCTCGGCGGCGATGGATACCGTCACCGAGGCGAAGATGGCAATTGCCATGGCCCAGGCCGGGGGCATCGGGGTTTTGCACAGAAATCTGGATATTGAAATTCAGGCCGACATGGTCAGACAAATTAAGCGTTTTGAATCGGGTATGGTTGTTGACCCGGTTACGATCGCCCCTTCCAGCACCCTTTCCGATGCCTTAGAGCTCATGACTTTCCATAATATTTCCGGGATCCCGGTTGTTGAAAAATCAAGCCCCGGCAGGCCAGGAAAACTGGTCGGCATGCTGACCAACCGTGATGTCCGTTTCGCGGAGAATAAAAAACAGCCGGTCAGTGAGCTGATGACCAGAGAGGGGTTGATTACCGTCAAGCCTGGTATTTCCGGGGCCGAGGCAAAAAAGCTTTTGCACATGCACCGCATCGAAAAGCTGGTGGTGGTTGACGGCAATTATAACTGCATTGGGCTGATTACCGTCCGCGATATGGAAAAAGCCTCCGAGCACCCCAACGCCACCAAGGATAAAGAGGGCCGTTTGCTTTGCGCTGGAGCCACCTCGGTAGGCAAAAGCGGCATTGAGCGCTCTCGGGCGCTGATAGAGGCCGGGTGTGACCTGGTGGTTGTCGATACCGCCCATGGCCATTCAAAACGGGTTATTGACACCGTCGCCGAAATTAAAAAATTAAAGGGCAGCTTTGAAGTTGCCGCTGGCAATGTCGCCACCGCGGATGCCGCAAAGGCGCTCATGGATGTTGGCGCCGATGCCGTCAAGGTGGGCATTGGCCCGGGCTCAATTTGTACCACCCGGATTGTAGCAGGCGTTGGCGTTCCGCAATTAACCGCGATCATGGACACCGTCGAAGTTTGTCATAAAGCAGGCATCGCCGTGATTGCCGATGGCGGCATTAAAACCTCGGGCGATATCGCCAAGGCGATTGGCGCCGGTGCCGGCGCTGTGATGATGGGATCGATGCTGGCCGGCACCGAAGAAGCACCCGGGGAAGTTTTCCTATACCAGGGCCGTTCTTATAAGGCCTACCGGGGTATGGGCTCGGTCGGGGCGATGTCCAGAGGCTCCGCCGACCGTTATTTCCAGGAAGACATCAAGGACACCATGAAACTGGTGCCCGAAGGGGTCGAAGGCCAGGTTCCCTATAAAGGACCGGTTAGTTCTATTCTACATCAAATGGCTGGCGGCCTTCGAGCGGCGATGGGTTACATCGGATCCAAGGACATTCCGACCATGAGCAAGCGCGCCGAGTTCATTCGGATTTCAAATGCCGGGCTCAGAGAGAGCCACGTTCACGGGGTATCGATTACCCGAGAATCGCCAAACTATCCGTTGTCTGAGTAACCAGCATGGGTCCTTCAGCCAGGCTCCGCGCAGTTCAGGATTTGTTAGAGCCGCTATCAGCGGGCCCTGATTTCCTCCCCGCCGACCAGGCGTTATCCAACTATTTCCGCAACCGCCGTTTTATCGGCTCAAAAGACCGGCGGTTTATCCGGGACACCTTTTATATTGTTTTACACTGCTGGCAGGCCTTGGCTTTTGCGGTAGCCGAAGCCGGCGCTAAAATTGACGGCAGATCGCTTGTGCTGGTTTTTCTAACGTTAAACAAGGCGCTGGATGAGGAACTTTTTGCCGAGGGCAAATATGGCCTCGCACCCTTAACCCCTGAGGAAGAAAAACTTCTGAAAGGTTTGGCAGCCGGACTGGATGCCCCGGGCTGGGTCAGTGGCAATTGCCCGGAATGGCTTTTCGAGAAATTTGAAAACCGCTTTGGCAAAAAAACGGACGCTGAGCTGTCGGCACTGAATGAACGGGCACCGGTTGACATCAGGATTAACCCCTTAAAGGCCAAAGAAATTTTAGAGGCCTTAAAGGAATTGGGGTTTGAGCCAACCAAATTTTCTGAATTTGGTTTCAGGGCAGGGGAACAAACCCCGCTGGCCCAACATCCGATGTTTCTAAAGGGAATGATTGAGTTCCAGGACGAGGGGTCGCAACTTGCCGCCCACCTTGTTGGCGCGAAACCAGGCGAGCAGATTTTAGACCTGTGCGCCGGGGCGGGGGGCAAAACCCTGGCGATCGGCGCGGTGAT
>JAZFRG010000164.1:0-2082 GCA_036445535.1 Sphingomonadales bacterium | reverse complement strand
CCTAACGCCCTTAAGTCCTAAAAGTTTTACCAAACGTTTCCGGTAACTGTAGGTCTCTTCAAAATGTTTAAAAGTATCCAGGAAAATGATATCTAAATACCTGTCTATCTGGGAAACCATATGTAGAAGAACTGCTGATTCCGCACCGAACGATGAAACCAAACTGATTTTCTTGTCTCTGAATTCCTCTTTAAGCAATATTTTTAGAAGGGCAAAAGCGTCCTTTTCTGAATACCTTTGATTAAGGGCATTGGTACCATCGTCAAGGTTTTCTACTTTTTTATACAACATAATATAATCCTTTACTTGGGTTCCAAGGGGGTGAGGGAAATGTGCTCATCAACAGCACCCTGGTAAGCGTAGGAAAACTTGTTAAGAAGGAAAACAAGGGTTTCTTTTTTAACAGGTTCTTTAAAGTTCACGCCGTCAAAACCACAGCGGACAAGGAAAAGAACCTGATCCGGCAATATTTCGCCAACCGCCCAAAGCTCGCCCATGAAGCCATAGTATTTTTTTAGCCGGTAAGCCTTTGAGAACGCCCGCCCATCAGTAAATTTGGGAAACTCTAATTCTATGCCGGGAATATCTTTCAGCCATTTTTTCAGGGGCTCGACATCCTGATCCGAGCCGATCCTCAACACGAACGAGTTCTTCTTTTGAAAGTCTTCCGGGCGGGCAAGAAAATCTTCCAAAGAAATGGTTTTTGGGGAGGGTTCCTGTTCTAAAATATCAACCAAGCCGCAACCGGATTTATTGTGAAACTTAACCCGCATAAAGAGCCTCCTTAAAAGGATCCGGGCCCAGACGCCGATAGGTCTGCAAAAAGGTCTCTAAACCCTTTCGTTTTTCAAGGTAGGTGTTGATAACAACTTCAACGGCCCCAACAATTTCATCTGAGGAAAATCCACGGCCAGTTATTTTGCCGATTGTTGCAGTCTCGGTGCTATCGCCACCAAGCAAAAGCTGATAAAATTCCTCTCCTTTCCGGTCGACCCCAAGAATACCGATATGTCCGGCATGATGATGGCCACAGGCATTGATGCACCCCGAAATTTTTATTTTCAGTTCGCCAATATCATGTTGCTTGTTTAGATCTTCGAACAACAATGAAATTTTTTGTGCAAGGGGGATCGACCTGGCATTGGCCAATTTGCAGTAATCCATCCCGGGGCAAGAAATAATGTCGCTCAAAAGCCCTGCATTTGCTGTGCCAAGACCATTTTCCTGAAGGTCTGACCAAACATCGAAAAGCTCAGCGTTTTTTACATGGGGAAGGACTAGGTTTTGTTCATGGGTTACCCGGATTTCACTAAAGCTGGCCCTTTTAGCCAAATTCCCAATAAACAACATTTGACAGGAAGAGGCATCGCCGGGGATACCTCCAATTGGTTTAAGCGAGATGGTAATCGCCGCATATCCAGTAACTTTGTGGGGATGAACATTCGATTTGAGCCACAACGAATACTCCTCCTCAATGGCAAGAGGTTGCTGTATTTTTGCGTCTTCCCCGGTTAATGTTTCATACGCTGGGGGTGAAAACATTTTTTGAATAAGCTTCACCTTACCAGCGTTTAATTTGGGTGCTAGACCCTTAATTTTCTGCCATTCTTCTTCAACCTTCTTTTGGAAGTTTTCCGGTTTCATTTCGTGGACCAGAATTTTTATCCGCGCTTTGTATTGATTGTCCCGGCGGCCCTCTTCGTTGTAGACCCGCAAGATAGCTTCCAGATAAGAAAGCAAATACTTCTCTGGAAGAAAGTCGCGGATGACATGGCCAATAAAGGGTGTCCGGCCCATGCCACCACCGACCACCACTTCAAAGCCAAAATGGCCTTGGTTGTTCTTTTTTAATTTCAGGCCAATATCATGAAATCGCATCGCAGCTCTGTCGGTGTCAGAAGCGATAACCGCAATTTTAAACTTGCGCCCAAGAAATGAAAACTCGGGGTGGAAAGTGGACCACTGGCGAATAATTTCTGCATAGGGCCGGGGGTCGGCAATTTCATCCTTTGCAACGCCAGCAAAATGGTCGGTCGTTACATTGCGGATGACATTTCCACTGGTTTGAATGCAATGCATGTT
>JAZFRG010000163.1:0-5494 GCA_036445535.1 Sphingomonadales bacterium | reverse complement strand
GCCCTTGCTCATGGCATCGCGGGCATTCACGGCCATATTAATAACCACTTGTTCAAACTGTCCCTGGTCGGCGCGGATAAAGCCCAATTCCTTGCCATGGGTCATTTTTAGCTTGATCTGTTCGCCGATTAAGCGGCGGATCAGGTTTAGAAGGTCTGACAAGACGTCGGTGACATCCAGAACCTTTGGATGAAGGGTTTGGCGCCGGGAAAAGGCCAGGAGCTGACGGATCAAATCTGCCGCGCGGTTGGCATTTTGTTTAATTTGAATCAGGTCTGCAAAAGACTGGTCGCCTGGTTTATGGCGCATTAAAAGAAGATCACAAAAGCCAATAATGGCGGTCAGCAAGTTATTAAAGTCATGGGCCACCCCACCCGCCAGCTGGCCCACCGCCTGCATCTTCTGGGCTTGTACAAACTGCATCTCAAGCCGTTTGGTCTCAGAGGTATCAATCAGGTAAAGAATTGAGAAACGCCCGCTGCCAGAGCCTTTCATGGCCCCAAAAAAGGCCTGGATAACTTCTTCATTATTTGGATCAAAGCTAAACTCAACCGGGGTACTTGTACCCCCACCCTTGCCTTCTTCCTTATGCTTTTTTTGCAAAAGTTCGCCAATGTCACCAGGCAGCACCTTCAGAAGATTGTCGCCAGGTTTTAGCTCAAGGTCGATGTGCTTTTTGAATATTTCTTTAAAAGCCGGGTTCATTTCCTCGACCCGGAAATCAAGGGTATCAATCAGGGCGATGGCGATCGGGGCATCGCTGACATATTTACTAAAGTCGCCAATCGTAGTTTCCTGGCTTTGGCCTTCCATGGTGCCAAGTTTTTGCACCACCCCAAAATGAAAACGGGCTTTATTTCCCTTGGGGTCTTCGATATCCAACCAGTCAATATGAACTTTGTTTTTCCGAAGCATCGCCGGGGTAAAAACTTTTTCGGAAGCAGATCCTCTGATTTCAGCCTGGTTGACGTCCAGGAGTTCCGCGGACTTGGGGTTTACATAGCGGATTTTACCCTCATCGTCCCTGATCACCAGCCCTAGGGAAAACTGGTCCAGAAGCGCTTGAAAATAATTTTCAATATTGCCGATCGTGGAAAGCGGCCCAAGGGCAGGGTCTTTGGCAACAAAATTCCACAGGATAAAGGGCCCTTCCGGTTTGGCGGTAATAAAAATATTGCGCTTGCCCCTAGGCCCCCTGAGTTTAATGGTTTTGGTATTGCCCTCCAGAGCCTCGGCCAAAAGTTCACGAATAAATTCGCCGTAATGCTTGTCAAATAAAAGCTTGGCAATAGAGGGCGTCCGGCCATCAAAAAATTTCCGGTATTTAACGTTGGCCGACAGCATCCGCCCTTGGGCATCGCTAAGCGCCGCCGGTTCCTCGGTGTGGGACAGGGCGGCCGCCATCATTTGCGGGTCGACACGGGTCCTGGGACTTTTTTCCCGCAGCATAAAAAATCCCACACCCAACCCGGTAAGAAATAAAACAAACGAAACCACCGGTATCCCAACCTGGGTTTGGCCAGCGGCGGCAAACAGGCCCAGGGTTGCTGCTGCGGTAAAAATACCGGCTAACGCAACGCCAATATATTTTTCACGGCCGAGAAGGTGGCCTTGGGTTTGGTGGCTGTCGGGGTCAAACCAAAAATGCTCGTCCGGGGAAACCGCGGATTGCTCCGGATTGGGGCCAAGAGGTGTCGATGATTTAAAACGAGGCTGTTCCATTTAAGCCCGTTCTCCCTTCAAAACAATACTGCTCCCTCCTGGCAAACCGGCCAAGCTCTTGGGTTATAGCATGGTTAGAGAGAGACGAGAAGAGTGAGAGTGCAGAGCCTTAAACCTGCATTTAGTCGTCGCGGTGAACCCGTTCCATCTTTTCGTGGCGTTCCTGAGCTTCAATCGACATCGTTGCGATGGGGCGGGCATCAAGGCGCTTTAGGCTTATCGGCTCGCCGGTTACCTCACAGTAGCCATAATCGCCGGTATCAAGGCGGCTGATCGCCGACTCAATTTTGGAAACCAGTTTACGTTGACGATCGCGGGCACGAAGCTCAATCGACCAGTCGGTTTCGGAAGACGCCCGGTCGGCGATGTCTGCTTCTTTCAAGCTTTCCTTTTGAAGGGTTTCAAGGGTTTCTTTGGCTTCCTCAAGTATTTCAGTCTTCCATTCCAGAAGTTTCCGGCGAAAGTATTCCTTCTGCCGGGCGTTCATGAATTTTTCTTCCAGGTTTGGCTGATAGTCTTTAGGCAATCTGGTCGCCATCGAAGTCTCCTTGAATTCAGCGAGGGCTTTTGACCAGCCCCTCATGTTTTTGCGGGGGCTTTATAGTGTTTTGAAGTGGGTTCTGCAAGGGTGAGTTTAATAATTTTTTGTGAGGGCGCTAAATCTGCCCCCTACCCTGTTTTTGAGCGCCAAAGGGCGAAGAATTTTCCGGGGTGTCCCGGGCTGGACTTTTTGGGGTCTGGTTCAAAATTTTTCTTTAGTAACCGCTTAAACTGCCAAACCGCCAACGCCCGAAGACCCCTAAAATAGGGGGTTAAGTTTTGGCGCTCGATTTCAAGAAGCTCTTCAAGGGCGGCGAGATCAACCTTGCCTTTAAAGGAAATAATTTCTTTGCTCTTGTAGAAGTTAAAATTTTGCAGACAGCCAATGACATCAAAGACCAAAAAGGCGGTAAAGTTTTCAGGGCTGTCATCTTCCCGAAGCGCCAAATAGGTATTCATATAATAGGGCTGAAGAAAAAGACGGCGAGTTTCGATAAAATCTTTGAAATCTTTAGCGGGCTCAAAAAATTCCCGAAAGCGATTTTCCACCATAACCATCAGGAGATCGAGATCCAGTTCGCCACCCTTGATATGGGGTAATATCCCCAAAAGAATCGGGTGTTTGCGGATTTGATCCTTGGCTATCCCCTCCAGGGCTTCGCGCCACCACATCAGGCGCATCTCAAAGGTAATCGGGTCCGAGACTTTAGCGCGGATGGCCCCGAGCTCGCCGGAATAAGCAATCAGCGCATATAGTGCATTCGGGGCCTTGGCATAGCTGGCTGCCAGGGTTCGGTCGTAATCCAGTTGTCTGGCAAGCTTGTAAATTTTTAAGTCCTTTTTTCGCCGCGGTTCCTCTTGAAGCTTATGCCTTTTGTGATAAGCTGACGCAAATCATTCTCAATAACCTTAAGGGGGTAAATCTTATGGGAAAACTTCTCGGCAATTTAAAATTAACAATTCTTAGCGGCGTGGTGCTGACGGTAGTTATTTATTACCTTGCCCCCATGATCGCTGGTTAAGGGGGAGAATAAATATGGAATATTTTCCTGACATTACATTTCTGGTGCGCTGGCTGCATGTCCTGTCCGGCGTGATGTGGATCGGCCTGCTGTGGTACTTCAATTTCGTTCAAACCCCGCAAATGGCTAAAATTCCCGCTGAACAAAAGGGCGCTATCTCCGGGCATATTGCCCCGGCCGCGCTATTCTGGTTCCGCTGGGCAGCACTTTCGACGCTCGTCTTTGGGCTACTGCTGGCCTATCTGAACGGATACGTCGAACAAGCCCTGATGCTGGGCATTGGGAAAGGTATTCCCAGCCTGACACTTTTAGGGATTGGCATGTGGTTTGGCATTATCATGGCCGCCAACGTCTGGATGGTCATCTGGCCCAACCAGAAGAAGGTATTGGGTTTGGTGGAAGCTTCCGCAGACGCCAAAGCAGCGGCCGCAAAAATGGCCGGCATGGCTTCCCGGATCAACACGCTGTTGTCGATCCCGATGCTGTTTGCCATGGTCGCCGCCCAAAACAGTCCTTACTAGGCGGGGCACATTTAGAGAGTGGAAAGGTCGGGTTATCCCGGCCTTTTTCCACTTTACAAACCTTTCCACATTCTCCGATAATGCAGTATCTAAATTTTTGTGGAGGGGAATATGCTTTTTAAACATCACTTAATGACATCCGGACTTTTTGCAGTATTGGCACTGAGCGCCTGCAATGAGCCTGTTGAAGTTGATTATAAAGCTGAAATAGAGACCGCCAATGCCCGTTTCGAGGAAGCCTTCAAAACTGGCGACATCCCGGCACTCGTGGGCCTCTATACCGAAGATTCAACTATTATTCCGGCGAATATGGAAACTGTAAAAGGCACGGAAGCCCGGACGTTACTGTGGAAGGGTTTAATGGATTCCGGCATTGCAGGAGTTGAGCTTGTGACCGATGAGGTCACAGGTGAAAGAAACCTCGCAGCGGAACGCGGCCATATTAATCTTCTCGATGCAGATGGCAACGAAATCGCCACCGCCAGGTATGTGGTGGTTTGGAAGAAGGTCAATGGCATCTGGAAGCTCCACCTGGATATCTGGAATTTTAGTACCCTTCCAAATTAAAAATTCAAAAGGTAGGGTTTTTCCCGGCCTTTTTTTTGTTGGTTAGCGTAAATGGGCAAGGACTTAGTAAAACCGCGCGGGAAAGTATGTTATAGTTCCACTTAGCCATTTTGCATCAATCCTCAATTTAACCGGGGTGGTATGGTTAAACAGCGTAAAATTTTTCATTTTCTCCTGATTTTTGGGATAGGTCTTCTTTCGCTTAATTTTTTCACAGGTTCCCAGGGGCAGGAGGAAAATACCAGAGGCTTGGCTTTGGTTGCCGCCATCGAGGGTCCGATCGGCCCGGCCACCGTTCGCTATATTGAAAATGCCATTGAAGAGGCCCGCCTCAGGGACGCAGAAGTTATAATTTTGCGGCTTAACACCCCGGGCGGTCTGGTCATGAGCACGCGCGAAATCATTACCTCAATTTTAGATTCCCCGGTTCCCGTGATCGGGTATGTTTCCCCATCCGGCGCCCATGCCGCCAGTGCCGGAACCTTTATCATGTATGCCACCAACGTTGCGGCGATGGCCCCTGGGACCAATCTCGGGGCCGCCACCCCGGTGGCAATCGGGGCCCCTTCCCCTGGTGGTCCGGGCCCGGAAGAGAACGGCGAGGAAACCGAGGAGGATGAAAGTCAACCCGCCCCCACAAACGCTACCGCGCTTGACCGGAAAAGCATGAACGATGCTGTCGCCTGGATCAGGAGCTTGGCTGAAATGAGGGGCCGCAATGCCGATTGGGCCGAAGCGGCAGTGCGGGAAGCGGCCAGCCTTTCAGCAGAAGCCGCGCTGGAAGAAAAGGTTATCGAGATCATTGCCGTCGATATCGCCGCCCTGCTTTCCGCGATCGATGGTTTGGAAGTTACGGTGGGGCGGAACACCCGGGCCCTCGACACCAAAGGGCTTGCCTTGGTGGAATTCGAGGCCGGTACCCTGACCAAGATCCTGGCCATCATCAGCAATCCCAATGTTGCCTTGATCCTGATGATGATCGGGATTTACGGGGTGTTTTTCGAATTTGCCAACCCGGGCAGTATTGGCCCCGGGGTGATCGGCGCCATCAGTTTAATTCTAGCGCTTTATGCGCTTAACCAGCTGCCGCTCAACACCGCCGGCATTATTCTGATTTTAATT
>JAZFRG010000162.1:0-7292 GCA_036445535.1 Sphingomonadales bacterium | reverse complement strand
CGCAGTACGGCGGCACCATGAACAACAAGGTGGTTTATAACTTATTCCACGTCTTTGTTCGCCGTGGATTTTCGGTGCTCAGGTTTAATTTCAGGGGCGTGGGTAAATCACAAGGCGCCTTTGATGATGGGTTGGGGGAACTCTCAGACGCCGCCTCGGCGCTGGATTGGCTGCAGACGGTTAACCCCAATGCCTCAAGCTGCTGGATCGCGGGTTTTTCCTTTGGTTCGTGGATTGGCATGCAGCTTTTGATGCGCCGCCCGGAAATTCAGGGCTTTATCAGCGTTTCTCCGCCGGCCAGCCTTTATGATTTCTCGTTCCTGGCACCCTGCCCGGCCTCAGGGCTGGTGGTCCAGGGCACCGCCGATGAGGTGGTTGAGCCGATGGCCTCCGAGAAGCTCGCCGAAGAGCTCCAGGCCAAACGCCAGATCACCATCGATTATGTGCCGATCAAGGGGGCCGATCATTTCTATTCAGAACAGCTCGAGGAAATGACCGCCGCGGTGGATAGCTATCTTGATAAAAGGTTTAGTGAGTAGATTCCTTTGCGCTCACGCTTAATGACTTTTTTGATTGCGCCCGTTTCAAAGCTGGCGCTTCTCACATGGCACGTGCTCAGGGCTGCCGGTCATTGCTCCGCGAGGGCGGCGGACGACCGCCGGCCCACAGTCGTGGGCTTGAAGGGAGCGACTGCGACCCGCGAACCGTTTCGCGTAAGCCCCCGTGGCGTTTGAACGGGCTATAATTATTAGTTTCGCTCAATAGCCTCTACAATTTCCGCGGTAGGCACCTGTAAGTTCTCTAATTTGGCTCGCTTAATTTCAATGATAGCAACTCTATCGTTATCGCTAAAAATTTTCATAAAATAGTCGTGGACCGTCGTAATGTCGTGCGGGGTTCCAATATACCAGCCGTCTTCCAGAATTTTTGCAAATTCTTTAAACCCAGCCTCAGCAATATGGGCGTTTATTTGAGCATAGGTGGGAACCCGACCGTACAGATCATAGGTTATTATATAGTTTGCCATGATTTAATCCTTTCGCGCTGCTTAGGTTTAAAACCACCCAAAGGACTAATTGCCAGCACTCAACGCCTAACCAACACTCCACCACACGTAGGCTTTTTAACCCCGGTGGTTGTTGGCACGCTTAAGGGTAAGCCCAAAACCGAGCGCATGGCAAGGTAAGCGAAGGCCTCGGCCTCGATGGCACAGCCGTCAAGGCCGTAACTCTCAATAGCAACGACATTGCCCAAGGTTTTCGATAGCTGATCCATCATAAAGGCATTCTGGCGGCCGCCGCCGGTGATAATCCAGGTGCCCGGGCGCTCGGAAAAATGATTGGCGGATTTGATGATCGAGCCGACGGTAAAGGCGGTCAGCGTCGCCGCGCCGTCTTCAAGCGAAAGTTTATCCAGATTATCCAGCGGCCAGGCGTTGCGATCCAGCGACTTTGGCGGCTCCGCGCAAAAATAGGGATGGTTGATCCAGGCCTTGATGATCGCCTCATCCATCTCGCCCGCCTTGGCTATTTTGCCATCCTCATCGAAAGGCTTGCCGGTGTGGCCACGAACCCAGTCATCTAAAAGCGCATTGCCGGGCCCTGTATCAAAGGCCAGAATTCCTGCGCCCCTAATCCAGGTAACGTTGCCGACCCCGCCGATGTTTTGCACCGCTATGCTAGTTTTTCCCGAGATATCCCTGAACAATGCCTGGTGGTACAGGGAGGCAAAGGGCGCGCCCTGCCCACCGGCGGCAACGTCCGCCGACCTGAAATCATAAACCACATCAAGCCCCGTGGCCCCCGCCAGACGCTCGCCATCGCCCAGCTGCCAGGTAAATTTGTTTTCGGGTTTGTGAAAAATAGTCTGACCGTGAAAGCCTATTAGCGACACATCGCCCGCAAGCGCCGAGTTGGCGGCCAGGCAGCCTTTGACAGCCTCGCCGTGGAGATCTGTCAGTTCATCCTCAAGGTCCTTAAAAAATCCATCCGAAATCCGGGTTTCGGTAATCGCCGCTAAATCGAGGGCGTGTCTTAGTTTATCCCTGAATTCGGGCGCATAGGCCTGGTGGTGCAAAATGCCGCGCTCAAAGACTTGCTTGCCATCGCTGACAATAATCGCGGCATCGATACCATCCAGCGAGGTCCCGCTCATCAAGCCCAGAACTGTTCTTTTTTCGTTCATTCTTAATAAAATCCTGTACCCGGAGGGTTCCTTATTTTAGATAAGGTCTATAGGCTAAAACTTAGGGGTGCAAGAGACGTGAAATCGGAATTTTTGAATACGCTGCAGGAACGTGGGTTCATCCATCAGGCAACCGACCTGGAGGGGCTGGACGCTTACTTAGCAAAAACCCCTGAGGCATCCGCCTACATCGGCTTTGATTGCACCGCGCCAACGCTGCATGTTGGGTCTTTGGTGCAAATTATGATGCTGCGCCATTTTCAGGCAGCGGGCCACACCCCAATAGCTTTAATGGGCGGGGGCACCACCAAGGTTGGTGACCCTTCGGGGAAAACCGAAGTTCGGAAAATCCTGAGCCACGGCGATATTGAGATTAATGTCGCGGGCATTAAAACCATTTTCGACCATTTTCTGGAGTTTGGAAAAGACCGCGCGGTTCTGGTCGATAACGCCGACTGGCTGGATACTCTCGATTACATCCCGTTCTTGCGCGAAGTCGGCAAACACTTCACGGTCAATAAAATGCTCACCATGGACAGCGTAAAGCTCAGGCTTGACCGCGAACAGCCGCTGACCTTCCTGGAATTTAATTACATGATCTTGCAGGCCTATGACTTTGTTGAGCTTTACAAACGCTATGGCTGCCAGGTCCAGCTTGGCGGTTCGGACCAGTGGGGCAACATCGTTAACGGCATTGATCTCGGGCGGCGCCTGGAAAATGCCGAACTCTACGGCCTGACCAGCCCGCTAATTACCAATTCTGACGGGGATAAAATGGGCAAGACCGCCAAGGGCGCGGTGTGGCTGACGCCCGAGCATCTCTCCGACTATGAGTACTGGCAGTTTTGGCGCAACACCGGGGACGGCGATGTTGGCAGGTTCTTAAAACTCTTTACCGATCTTTCCATGGAGGAGATCGCCAAACTGGAAGCGCTAGAAGGCCAGGAACTCAATGCGGCCAAGAAAATTCTTGCCGATGCCGCCACCGCGCTGTGCCGGGGCCAGGACGCTGCCAAGGCCGCGTCAGATACCGCCCGAAAAACCTTCGAAGAGGGTGAGTTTGGGAAAGAGTTACCCGAGTACAGAATTAACTTAAGAACGTTTGGACAACAGAAAATCAACCTTTCTTTTTTATGGGCAACTACTGAATTCAAGTCGAAGAAGGAAATTAGAAGGGGAATTGAACAGGGAAGTATTTTTGTGAATGAAAAGAAAATTTCGAATCCCTTTGGTGAGGATTTTGTTCAGGGTGTAAACAAAATTAGAGTAGGGAAAAAAAGGCATTTTACAATCATTGTCGATTAAAGCTTAAGTAGTCCCCTTACCTTCATCAACGGCTTGGCCGTCTTCTTCCTCAACAAGGGGGCGTTCTTCAATGATCTCCGGGGGAATTTCTTCAAGAAGCTCGCCACCGACATCTGTCGGGGTTTTGGCTAGGACCTCTTCAGCCGCTGTTTCAACACCCTCATCAGCCACTTCTACCGCGTCAACCAAATCTTCCTCTCTAAGCGAGGGCACGGGCTCAAGCTTGCCTTTTTTCTGGCTGCCGAGGATTTTCCGTAAAATACCAGGAGCCACCGCCGACAATTCCTTGAAATCAACATTGGGCTCATCGCGGGTGCCGGTAATCCTGAAATTCAGCGCAAAAATACCTTCCCCGGTGCCCCCGGCGATGATCGTGCCAATAATCGGAATGCGGCTGATAAAGGTATTGAGACCATAAGCCGGAACCACGGTGCCGTTTAAATTCATCCGGTAAAATTCCTGATCAATTTCGCCTTCCAGGGTAAAACCCATGGCGTTACCTCTGGCGTGGGCATCAGAAATATCAAAAATCCCGTCTTCAAGTCTAAAGGGAATAACAAGCTCGGAAAAATTCAACCCCTCTTCCCTGATCATCTCATCCAGGCCTGATTTCTCCTCTTCCGCCAGCGCCTGGATCAGGATCGAGGATTTAACCATTTTAAAATCAGTTGCAGTTATTGTTCCCTGGGCAAAAAGGTTTTCATCATAAACATTCATATCTGCGGTCAAGGTCAGCCGCCCCCCTGTGGCATTCCTGAACAAATCAGTGCCCAGCGCCAGTCGTCCACCATTGTCGCTTTCCATAGTCAGGTGGCGCCCGGTTTCATCATTCACGAGCGAAATCTGGAACGCACCCCCTTCATCCAGGCCGCCAATAATATTGGCATCCAGCCAAAACTCACTGCGCTTATCGGCCTCGATTGAAAGGTTCTGATAAATCACTTCGTTCATCCCGTAGGCGGTCTCTGCTATCAGGACAAGGCGCATATCAGGAGCAAAACTAACCCCGGTGCTATCTTCAAACATGGTCTCTAGAAAAGGGTTGGCATTGAAGAAACGGGCCTGCACCATAACATCCAAAACCCCATCTTCCCGCTGTCTGGCGGTGGCAGTCAGGTCATTGATAGGGGTAACAAAAACCGGAATATCAGCGCGCTTCATTAACCCTGAAAGTTTGTCAAAAACAAAAACCCCGTTAAAGGTCAGTTCACGGCTTTCAATTTTTGCATTTTTCACAAAAAATTCGCTTGCCGTCCATTCTAAATCGAAGCTTGCCTCGGCGCGCCGGTAGGCCGCTTTGTGCCAGTCCATTTTATCGGCATCTACCTTGGCATCGAAAAAGTCTGCGGTGCCCTGGCCAAATTTTAAATCGCCGTCACGGCCCCTCAGCGACATGTAAATCCGCGCCGTGCCTTCCATGGTCAGATCTTCAGGTAAGCCAAAAGTATGGAGGTGGTGGTCTTCCATAAAGCCGGATAATTCAACCCGGGTCGTGTAATCGGTTTCGTTTTCCGCCTCAAAGCCCTGGGTCCAATAAAAATCGAAGGGCACGCCCTTTAGAAGCGCTGTCCCCTGAGAAACCAACCCGGTCGGAGTAATGGTCATCGACATCTCGCCTTCGGTTAAGCCCCCGCCCGCCATCAACGAAGGCACCGCCGCTTCGGTAATTGTCCCCTCGATGGTGTATTCCGTGGCCTCAGGAGGGGCGTCGGCATAAAGCGGGACGTGGAGCCTGACTTCCAGTTCTGCCTGGCCAAAATAATCGGCCGGGTCCAGGCCTTGCTTGATAAATACATTCAAGGGGTCCTGGTCAACAATGCGCATCAGGCGCTGGATATCACCGCTTAAGGTAAGGGTGGCATGACCCATCTGGGCCTTGGTTTTGGTCAGGTCTTCAATATCGAAAGTCAGGTCCTTGATCAACATGCCATCAACGCTCGCCTCGGTGACAAATGCATGAACTTCATTCCCCTCCAAAAGCATCCGCCCTTTTACATTTTCCATGGGCGGCATTGGGCGCAGAAAATGGATATCCCCGCCCACCATATCAAGGGTAATATGCATGGCCTCATTGGGCAGGGGCTTTAATCCCCAGGTTTCAGGTTTAAAGGCCAATTCTGCCCTGACGTTGGCCAGCACCCCATTTTCAATATTTGCGGCAATCCAGTCGCGGCCCCCTGATTTTTTCACGGTCGGCCAAAGCTGTAAAAAAGAGGTCACCTTTAAAAGGGGGGAAGTTAGGACCATTCTGAGGGCCGGGGCCTTATCCTGTTCGGTAAATTCAATAAAGCCATCGCCCTCAATTACATCGCCGTCGACTACGAGGCGCAAGCTCTCAAGGCTGATCAAATTCTCAGCAGGGTTTAGGGTTCCTTTGAAAACCACATCGTCGAATTTTGCAGATTTTGCATTGAAACGCTCATAGTAAATTGTCCCCGGCCCACCGCCGACATCAAAGCCCAAAAGATTAATCCCACCTTTCTGGTTTTGCCAAACCGAAAGGGTTCCAAAAAGCGGCATATCAATGGTTTTAAAAAGCTCCCCCAAAGCCACTTCTTCCGCCAGATGGGCAATGTTTAGACCCTCCATCGAAATTTCAGTTTTGGTTAAGCCATCGCCAGTTTCCTCTGAATAGATGGTAAGCGCTACCTCTTCATTCAAAGTCATAAGATCCAGCTTGGCATTAAGCGCCAGGCCATTATCACCCCGGGAAAGCACCAAATCGCCGCCCGGCATTTCCCAGACAACCCCCAGATTTTTCTCGGTTAAAGTAATGGTGGCATTTAGAATTCTGACCTCTTCAAGATTTTTTAGAGGACTTTCCGGGCCCTCGCCCTCAAGCATCGCCTCCATAAAACGGATCACCGGGGGTTTTTCCAGATCTTCGGGGTCGGGGAGTTCTTCCTCAGGATCCAAAAGGGCCTTTTCAATTTGGCTGCCAAAACTAGCCGAATCCCAAACAAGATGAATTTCGGCACCAAAAATATCAACCCTGGTGGGAATGAAGGTGCCGAAAAGCAATTTTGCGCCATCGAAGGTCACGGCAAGACGGGTAAAGTCTGCTAGCGGCGTTCCATCGAGGTTGGAAATCTCAGTGTTTTCCAAACTAAATTGAAACCCGACCTGTTCCCAACTCCATTCCAAATAGGCGCCATCGTAGGAAAAAACCTGGTCAGGAAAGGCCTGCTGCAGGGGCTCAACAATTGCATCACCAAGCATGCCCACGGGGGTTGGCCCGTACGCCAACCTGACAAATATCATAAAAACAATTACCGTTGTGGCAATCGCTAAACGACCCAGGAAGCGTCCAATTGATTTTAATTTTTTCTTCAAAAAATAACCTTTTTCAGGTGTTTTTAACAAAACCAGGAGGTCTGTCTGGTTTCTTTTTTTTCCTGCCTTGACCAAAAGCCCCAATTTCAGCAACTTAACCCCTAATTTGGGAAAGAAACAAGGCGCAAAAGCCATGACTTTTTGGTCAGAAAATACCCTGCCCCACCCGTTTGATAAAAAGCGGGCCGAGGACATTTTGTCTGAACTTCGTGCCCGGGCCAAATCCCAGGGAAATACCCTCCTGTTAAAACGTCTAAAAGTTGGCAAAAACAAGGCGTTAGTAATTTCTTTGGCGGGAAATTCCCCTTATCTGGGACAGCTTATTTTGAAAAATTCGGTGTTTTTCAAAAAACTTCTGGTCGGTAACCCGGATAAATTATTTGAAAATTTACTTGAAAAAACTTCCGCCAAAGCCGCGCTCACCCATAAAGAGGCTGATTTTAAAACCCTGATCCGGTCTTTGAAATCGC
>JAZFRG010000161.1:0-3327 GCA_036445535.1 Sphingomonadales bacterium | reverse complement strand
CTGAATGCTGATATTCTGGTCCAGGAGTTTATCAAGGAAGCGGGCGGCGAGGATATTCGATGTCTGGTAATTGGCACCAAGGTGGTGGCGGCGATGAAACGCAAAGGTGCAGAAGGGGATTTCCGCTCTAACCTTCATAGGGGGGGCAGTGCCGAGATGGTCAAGATTACCCCAGCAGAGCGGGCAATGGCGGTTAAAGCTGCCAAGGTCATGGGGCTGAATGTCGCCGGCGTTGATTTGCTGCGCTCCAACCACGGCCCGGTGGTTATGGAAGTTAACTCATCGCCCGGCCTGGAAGGTGTTGAAAAAGCAACCGGCAAAGACGTTGCCGGGTTGATGATTGAGTTTTTGGAAAAAAACGCCAAACAAAACCGCACCCGCACCCGGGGCAAAGGTTAACTCAGCTAAATCCGCTTGATTAAATTTTCATAATTTCCTTTACTCCCTTTCTTGGAAATTTTTTGAAAAGGAAAAGGTATGCCCCGTCTTTTAATCGCTATTGCTCTAGGTTTTGGTCTTTTGGCTTCCCCCGCCGTGGCCAATGAAGCTCTCTATCAAGCCATTGATGAGGACTATGCCTATCTGGAAGAGCTTTATCTTTATTTGCATCAAAATCCTGAACTTTCGTATCAGGAAGAGCAAACCATGCATAAAATTGCTGCTGAGCTGGATGGGCTTGGTTTTGACGTTACCGAAAACGTAGGTGGCTTTGGCTTGGTCGGGGTCTTAAAAAACGGCGAGGGCCCCACGGTGATGATCCGTACCGATCTCGATGCGCTACCCCTTCAGGAACAGACGGGAAAACCATACGCAAGTGTTGCCAAGGCTATTAATCAGGTCGGTGATGAGGTTTTTGTCATGCATGCCTGTGGCCACGATATTCATATGTCGGCCTTTGTTGGCACCGCGCGCAGGTTGGTCGAGCTTAAAGACCAATGGCGAGGTACTTTGGTAATGATAGGTCAGCCCGCAGAGGAACGCGGCGGCGGAGCCCGGGCGATGCTGGAAGATGGGCTGTATGAGCGTTTCCCATTGCCCGATTATAACCTTGCTCTTCACGATGGGGCAGGGGCCCCGGCGGGGATGGTTGGCTACACCCCAGGGTATGCCCTGGCCAATGTTGATTCGGTCGATATTGTTGTCCACGGCATTGGCGGTCACGGTGCTTACCCCCACACCACCAAAGACCCGGTCGTGCTGGCGGCCCAGATTGTGGTTGAATTGCAAACCCTGGTGTCACGGGTAATATCCCCGCTTGAACCCGGGGTGGTCACCGTTGGGTCTATTCACGGTGGCACCAAACACAATATTATTTCCGACGAGGTCAAGCTGCAACTCACCGTCCGTTCCTACACAGATGAGGTTCGAGCAACGCTTTTGGATGGCATTAAACGGATCGCTGAGAATCTGGGCCGTGCTGCCGGGTTGCCCGAGGATAAGTTGCCCGAAGTGACGGTCAGGGAAGATGAGCACACGCCATCAACCTATAACGATCCGGCCTTGTCTGAGCGGCTCTCAAATGCCATGCGTACTGCCCAAGCTGCAGGAATTATTATAGAAACACCGCCAGTGATGGGTGGTGAGGATTTTTCAGAATTTGGCCGGACCGATGAGAAAATCCCCAGCTTTATTTTTTGGATCGGGGCGGTCAACCCGGAGGAATATGCCGCGACAATAGCCGCAGGTGGGACCTTCCCCTCGCTGCATTCGCCGTTTTTTGCTCCGGATCCGGAACCCACCATTAAAACCGGCGTCAGAGCCATGACGATTGCCGCCTTGGAGCTTTTGGGAAAAGCTGAGTAACAAGCCAACCCTAAATAATTTTTAACAGGGCGCCTAAGGGTGCCCTTTTTTATCCTGGTGGGTGTGGCCAATTCGGGCCACTACTTTTTATTGCATTTTAGTGATACAATACATCCTTTAGCGGTGGTTCATTTAATCAAAAGGGAGGGAACAATGGCTATTTTTTTGGAACTATTTAATTGGGCAATACTGATTGCCTTAATTATCTTCAGCGCCTGGTCTTTTTATTTACAGTACAAGGCAGATCGCGTTACCACGACCAAGGATTTGCTGCTGGCTTACGTTACTGGCGGCGCCTTAGCGGTTGTGACAATGGTGTTTGGGGTGACTGGAGATATTGTCACAACTTCTAATTCCATCAAGGCTGATACGGTCAGTATCCGCTCAACCCTTGAGGGCGAGGGCCCGATCGCAACGCCCCCAGACGCGCAAATAACTGAGCTTTTAAGGGTTAACCATGAGCAAACCCATGATTTAGAAAAGGTTTTGGAAGCGATGGCAAATTTGCAAAAAAATTCAGAACAAACCAATCAGTTGGTTGAGCGTATTCTGGGAGCCTCAGGGACCAGGGTGGGGTTAACGGCCAAATTCTCTGGGTCGCAATTGTTTATCCCTCTTAATCTTTTTTGCACGATCCCGGTTGGTGATGAAACTTCAAATTGTGTAGTTATGCCGAACGAACGTTAACCGGGAAACAAGAAAAGGGCACCACATGGGGCGCCCTGGTCTTTTGGTGCACAAAAAAAATTAAAGTCTGGTGGGAATAACCCTTTTCTGGGTATTTAAATTACATTTGGAATCCGGTTCAGAAACACAAACCGAAGCTTTCTCGCCTTGTTGGTTTTTTTCACAGCCCAAGGTGTCGCCCGAAAGAAACGCGGTCCCAAAGCTGGCAAAAATAAATGCTAGAAGTAATTTCATCAGAATTCCCCTTCGATGATTTAAACCTAAAGGCCTCATCCGTCAGTCCCGAACCCTAAACCAAGGTCTTTAGATGGTCCAGAATTTGCTAAACAAAACTTCGTGAGGTTAGGGGGGGAATAGGTTCATAGCTTTTTTCCTTCGCTTAAACGCAAATTTATTGACCAGCGTAATGTTATATTATAACGTCTGCCGCCGAAGCGAGGAATAAATATGGCAACAGAGCCACAAAAATATAGGCAGGATAATCCAAAACATAAGCATTCAAGGTGCGTATCAGGCGCGATGAGGGATGCTGAGCGGGTGTGCCAAAAGCGGGGGGTGAACCTGACCCCGATCCGCCGTCAGGTTCTGGAAATGGTTTGGCAGGGGCACCATCCGGTGAAGGCCTATGAAATAATCGAGAATTTTGGTGGCAAGTCTCATTCCACCAAGCCGCCCACGGTTTACCGCGCCCTTGATTTTTTGATAGAAAATGGCCTTGTGCACCGGATTGAATCGCAAAACGCTTTTGTTGGTTGTTCGCATCCTGTTACCGCACACAATGCCAATTTCTTCATTTGTACCTGCTGCCAGCAGGCGATCGAAATTGATTCCGAGCGG
>JAZFRG010000160.1:0-3032 GCA_036445535.1 Sphingomonadales bacterium | reverse complement strand
CCTGGAGATATGTATCTCCGGGGGTTGCTGATTTTGACGGGGCATTTTCACGTTAATGGGAATGGATTCTGCTTCCCTTTGGGCGCCGTTTAAACTTTTTTCGAACCCGGTGGTTTATTTGTTTTAGCTACCATTTTCTTCAGGTCATCTTCAGTGTCGCTGGGGTTCATATATTTTTCAGCACTCTCAGCCCCGTAATCCAAGTCCCAAAGAAGTAGGAAAACAAAATTGAAAAACAGAGTCACAATGAATGCAATCCCAAGGGCCCCGATCCCAGCGGCCAGCCCGGCACCGATTGCGGTAAAAATAAAAAGCGAATCCCCGGTATTTTTCAGGGAATTTCGAAACCGCACCCCGGCGACAATTCCGGCCAGGGAAAAGGCCAGCGCCAGGCTGTTTTGAACAATAGTTACAACGCCGGTTACAGCAATTGGCAGGATCAGTATTGTCTGCACAATCGACTGGTCAAGCTTGCTGGTAAGTCTTACCTTCAGGTACACCCAGGTCACCGGCAGCATCACCAGCAAAACCCCGACTATGGAAAAGAACAATCTCAGACTTGCTTCAAAGTAAATCGAATTAAATTCAAAAAAAGCGGGGAGGTCTTCGAAACTATTCGCACCTTTAAGGTCCTCCAAATTCACGGCCCCGCCAAAAGGCAACATTTCCTTAACCCCCGGAAACAGCTTTACCAAGCCAAAGGTAAGGCCAATTACAATCAAGTAATACAAGGCCAGTCTACCCAATAATTTCAAAACTATAGGCGAGCCCAACTTGGATTTATTATTCCCAAACATAACCGATTTCCTTCTTATTCGCAGCTTTCGCGTCAGTCCCCCCGGCAGGGGAACCAAAGGCAACAATGATAAACGTGTTGAAGGTTTTGCGAAGTACCTGGGTCATTTCTTTTCCTCCAGCCGTGGCTTTTGGACAACTGAATCCATCCAGATAAAAATATATCATAACGACTGGGGGGGTTATTGACACTTTGCGACAAAGAAAAAATTTATTGGGTTTCTGGGTTTTGTCAGTTATGCCGGTTTTGTGGAATGGAGCAGCGTAAACTCAGGTCTGTATTTAGGAGGGTTTCAGTTTTCTGGATAAAAAAAAGTGGTGAGCCCGACAGGAATCGAACCTGTGACCCATTGATTAAAAGTCAATTGCTCTACCAACTGAGCTACGGGCCCACGCTGCATGTGAATGCGCGCGCAACATAGTGCCACGCCCCCATATCGTCAAGCGAAGAATTTCCCTAATTTCGGCTTATTTTTTTAATGCCTTTTTTGGAAGAAATTTCCCTTTAAAAGTTTTATCTAATTTCTTTTAGTTGTTTTTCTAGTGATCTCATGCTACTTTAAATATTACTTCTAATTTCTAGAATACCGGGAAAACTTATCAGGAGGGACCAGATGCTTATTTCTGTGGTTAATCATTCAAACATCAGGGATGAAGACGTTCAAATTGCCATTCGTGCCGTAAACCGCCAAATTGCTGAAGATTTTGAGCCTCATTGGCATATTGGCGGGGCGCTCAAGCTGGAAGGCGCTTTATCCGAAAATCCTAATCTAAATCTTATGGCGACCAACATGCGCGGCAATGCCATTATTTATCTGGAAGACGAGTATGATGAAAATGATCCTTTCGGGTTTCATGATCGCAATCAGGAAGGCATTCCCTTCGGGGTTGTTTTTACCGAGCTCGCCGAAAATCTTGGCGAGCCCTGGCAAGTAACCTTTTCACACGAAGCTTTGGAACTTTTGGCCGATCCGGAGGTTAACCGGTTGGTGATGGGCCCGCATCCCGATTACCCCGACGAGGATGTTTTCCACTGGCTTGAGGTTTGTGACGCGGTTCAGGCCGAACAGTATGAAATCGACCATATCCCGGTCTCCAATTTCGTTTTGCCGCTTTATTTTACCGGCGGCGAGGAATGGGGCGGCCGCAATGATTTTTTGGGCACGAGGATTGGCGAAGGTTCGCTGACCTCTTTTAACGTTAACCCCGGCGGCTATGTCGGTTTCTATGATCCGTTTTTGGGTGGCCATGACCAAGTTTTTGCCGATAAAAAGGCCAAGGAGCGAAATAAAGTCAAACAAAAATTTGGCATCGCCCGGCGCGGGACCAGGTACCAGAAAAATGATCAGGTTCTTGAAAACCTGATGGCAACCCGGGGCAAAATTGGCAAACCAAAACCGAGATTTGCAGCCACGATCAGAAAGCCGGTAATAGTTAAACCACAAATCAGAAGGCCGGATCCCAGGAAACCTAACCCGAGAAAACCCGGTGGTGGCTAAGAAACAAAGAAACTAAGTTAACGCCCAATTAAATCTGCTGCGATTGTCAGGACGTAATTTTCGCCTCAAAGGCAACCATTTCCTTGGCCATATCCTTTAAATCTTTGGCCTGGGCATCCAATTCAGCTTTCTTTTGGGTCAGTTCAATTTGTCCGGCCTCAGCCAAATGACAAAATCTTTCAGCATCCTTGGTTTCCTGGGTGGCCACCGCTGACTGGTAATTAATCGCATTTTGCGTCCAGGCCCTGGTGGAGCACTTGAATATTCGCTTGCTGGATTGGATCCAGGATTTTTGCTGAATCAGTTTCCACCTTAACAGCCCTGGCGCTAATCCCTTTATATTCCGGCAAATGCGGGCTTGGAACCGTGAGGGCATCAAAGGTAACTTTGCCAGGGATAAATTTTTGGTCCTGGGCAATGGCAGCCTGAAGCGCTACCCCAACTGCAAGGGGATCATACTTTGAAATTTTGCAGACCTTGGGATCTTTGCCGCCCGAACTGGTATTGACAGCTGCCGGGTCAGGTCCCTTTCCGGTAGCCAGGTCCAGCGGTTTAGCATTCCGGTCGACTATTTTTGCAACCGCGTTCCGACATTGCTGTTTTTGAGCTTCGGTTTTTTCCTTGCCACATTCGGCCCAGCTTTGGTTGAAGACCAGCAGGGCCTCCAGGCCATAAAACTTTCCTTTAACATCCAGGGCTTTGGTTTCCACTTGAACCGCCAACTTTTTCATAGCTAAT
>JAZFRG010000159.1:0-2673 GCA_036445535.1 Sphingomonadales bacterium | reverse complement strand
GTCCTTGGGATCAATCCCAAGGTGGCGCTTCAGAGAAGGGGAAACATAAAGGACTTTTCCCTTACCATCGCGAAGAAAAACGATGTCGTTCCCATAATCGGCCAACATTTTGTATTGGTTTTGGGATTTCTCCAATAATAAAGCATTTTCCCCATACCGCGTAATTATTAGAAACAAGCCTGTCGTTAGGAAAAACACTCCGGGGGGGATAAAGAGCCAAATGTAATTCAGGTGTAAACTTTTCATTAGGTCCGCTGCCTCGGGCTGTGGAACAAACAAGGGAACCCCATGCATAACAAAAAGGTCAACGAAAAAAAATGAGACAATAAAACCAAGCCCAATAAATAAAACCAGGAAGCCTCTTTTTGCTCTTTTCCAGGAAAAATTGGGATTTCTTTTTAGAAAAAAACCGATCGCGAAGGCGAAAAAAGCAATTATCACCATATCGATAATGGTCATCAAGAAAATAGATTCCCCAACCATATCCCCGGTAGCACCTCCAGTTCGTTTTGCACGTTTTTACGCCACCCACCCGCTTAAAACCGCCTAATAAACATGTTTAACTGGCCAAACAGTTTTCCACTTTGTCCAAGAGCTCTTTGGGCTCAAAGGGTTTGGCCAGAACATCAGTGGCGCCAATTAATTCAGCCATCCTGAGAAAATCCATATTGCCTTTCCTGCCGCCCCCGGAAATGGCAATGATTTTTATGTCTGGGTAAAGAATTTTCAATTCCAAAATGGTCTCTATACCGGCCTTTTTAGGCATAATGATATCAGTGATAATAACGTCAAAGCGCTTCGATTTAGCATGGTCTACGGCCTCTTCGCCATCCCGGGCCACGACGACCTTATGCCCCCGGATGGTAAAGGCTTTTTCCAACAACCGGAGAATCTCCGGGTCGTCATCAGCTATCAGAATGTCTGCCAATTTTTCCTCCCCCGTGTCCTCTTTAATTCCAGGTAATTAGAATTAATATCAAATTGTAGATTTTTTTCCCTGCTATGAACAGGAAATTTTCCGAATATGGCTTTTAGCTTTTTAAGACCAGGGCCGGAGAGGTTGAGGAAAGAACACCCCCAAAACCCCCACCATAAATCCCTGAAAATAATATTTTGCAGCTTTAGCCATGATTAAATTTTCTGTCTTCCCTTTTCCGGTTTTCAACAGACATCTTAAATTCAATTAAAAAACGCCGGAAAGACCAACATCGAAGCCGAGGAAGTAAGCGCCAAAGTAAAAACCGGCGACTAATAATAATGGATAGCTGATATTCATTTCTTTTCTCCCAATTGTTTTAGAAATTAAATTTCCAAGAAATCAGTTCCGCCGAGGCCAGGAGTATTAAACCAGGTTGGTCAGGGATGATCCAATTCCGAATAAAACAACCTGGCCGCCAAGGCAGTATAGGCCGGTTAAGAAGAAACGTTTTAGGTTTTCAATTTCCCGGTTATCTATCTCTAGTTTGTTTAAAATCCTAGTCATAATGAGACCTTTCTTTTTAAACTTTCTGATCCGGTTTTTCTGGGAACCAGAGTTTAGTTGCTGAGGGCACTATTTAAGCGGCCATGTTTTTCACAGTGAATTTGTTTTTTAAACACTCAGGACCACGAAAATTCCCAGCTCATTTAAAGCAAACAGAACGCCCAGGCACCAAAGGCCTGAGGTGATGAGAAGTTTTTCGTTTTTGGTAAGGCTTTGGTCGATTGCTTGTTGGTTAAGAATCTTGATCATAATAGGACCTTTCTTTTTTTGTTTTCCGATCCCGATTTCCGGGCTTTAAATTTCTGTTGGCGGGGCCGGTGATTAAGCGGCCATGTTTTTCACCATATTGAAAAGATGCAAAGCAAAGGTTGAATAATAAAATACCGCGTAGCCGACGATGACGGTCCCCAGTATTGTGCTTTTAACCTGTAACATTTTGATCGTTCCTTCTGGTTTTCAAAATTTGTTCATTCTCTGGAGGTTAAAAAAGCGCCCTTAAAAGTTCGGGGACCTGAACCGTAAAGGTAAGCCAATAAGTTGCTGAGAAGACCCCGGAGACCTTTAATATCATTAAGCTAATGTTCATTTTTTCCTCCAATTTTCTATTGACCCAATTTTACACTTGGAGGCGAATGGCAGCGATGTTTGAAATCACAGAAACAAAAATAAGTTTGGCCGTTTAGAAACTGCTTTGGGACCAGAAGAACCCCATCCCAAGCCGGTTTCAAAGAGATTCTTACTTTGTTAATAAAAAAGTAACCTTTTGATCCAAATCAGAAATGAGGTTTTTTTTGCACCAGAGGAGGAATTGGAAAAGGGGTAGCCCAGGCTTGAAAATAAGGTCAATAAAGCCAGAGAAAACGATCCGGCAAATAGCCCCGGGAGGACTTTATTTTATGAAGTCAGAAGCCTGCCCCTCAAGCACCTCATCAAAAAGGACCTTAAAATCCCTGACGCTAATATGTTTGAAGGTCGGCATTTCCAAAACCCCGTCTTCCTTTAATTTGGAAAATGCCCGGCTGACCGATTCCGGCGTCAAGTTCAGATAAGAAGCAATATCGGCCCGGCTCAGGGGAAGTTCTAAATTTTTTCCCCGCTGTTCATTATTCTGCCATCTGCAACAAAGCATGACGAGAAAAGCTTTTAATTTTTCCACGGGCGTCTTGAGGGAAAGTGATTGGATATGAAGC
>JAZFRG010000158.1:0-3557 GCA_036445535.1 Sphingomonadales bacterium | reverse complement strand
CAGAATTTGAAAAGGCTTTCGAAGAAGCACGGGAAAGCAACCAACCGGCGCTGATAGAAATTAAGGTCGACCCTGAGGCGATTAGCCCGGCGGCCAGTTTATCGAGTTTTAAAAAATAGGAAATTGGAGAGAACCATGAACGCGAACGATTGTTTTAAGGCAATGGGGATGGATCCCAAACAGTTTGAAGAGGGCGACCTGGAAGTTACCAGCCCGATTGACGGCGAAGTTTTGGGTCGCGTCCAGCAGGACACCAAGAAAACCCTTGATAAAAAAATTGCTCTGGCGGCAAAAGCCTTTGAGGCCTGGAAAGTGGTACCGGCACCCGAGCGCGGTGAATTGGTTCGGCTTTTAGGGGAAGAGCTCAGAACCCATAAGGATGCCCTTGGCCGCCTGGTGACTTTGGAAAATGGTAAGCTCTTATCCGAGGGGTTAGGCGAAGTTCAGGAAATGATCGACATTTGTGATTTTGCCGTAGGCCTGTCCAGGCAACTTTATGGTCTTACCATCGCCTCTGAGCGGGCCGGGCATAACATGCGTGAAAACTGGCACCCCTTAGGCGTAGTTGGGGTTATCAGCGCGTTCAATTTCCCGGTTGCTGTATGGGCCTGGAACGCAGCTCTTGCCCTTGTTTGCGGAGATCCTGTGATCTGGAAACCCTCTGACAAAACACCGCTAACGGCGATAGCTACCCAGCATCTTTTGGACAATGCCATCAAGAAATTTGGCAAGGCGCCAAAAGGGTTATCGCAGTTGGCGATCTGTGGCCGCGCGGTAGCCTCGGCTATGGTTGAGGACCCCCGGGTGCCGCTCATCAGTGCCACCGGGTCAACCGCCATGGGCCGTACCATCGGCCCGATTATTGCCGGGCGCTTTGGCCGCACCATTTTGGAACTTGGCGGCAACAACGCAATTATTGTCGCCCCCACTGCCGATCTTGATTTAGCTCTCCGGGGTATTCTGTTTGGCGCGGTGGGTACTTGCGGCCAGCGCTGTACCTCAACCCGGCGTCTTCTGGTTCATGAAAGCATCTATGATAATCTGGTGCCGAAGTTGAAAAAAGCTTACGCGAACATTCCCACCGGCAACCCCCTGGAGGATGGAATTTTAATTGGGCCCCTGATTGATGAAGGCGCTTTTAACGAGATGGAAAATGCCATTGCCAAGGCGGGCGATCAGGGCGGCAAAATTACCGGCGGGGGGCGGGCGCCGCAAAACGAATACCCGAACGCCTATTATGTTCATCCGGCAATTGTAGAAATGACCGAGCAGACGGAGATTGTTCACGATGAGACCTTCGCGCCAATTTTGTACATTTTGAAATACCAGGATTTTGCCGATGCCGTTGCCATGCAAAACGCGGTGCCTCAGGGCCTGTCTTCGGCGATTTTCACCAACGATGTCAGGGAGGCAGAATTTTTCACCTCAGCTGCGGGCAGCGATTGCGGCATTGCCAATGTCAACATCGGTACTTCAGGGGCTGAAATTGGCGGCGCGTTTGGCGGTGAAAAGGAAACCGGGGGTGGTCGTGAATCCGGTTCTGATTCCTGGAAAGCCTATATGAGAAGAAGCACCTCGACGACCAATTACACCTCTGATTTGCCGCTGGCGCAGGGGGTAAAATTCGATATTGATTAGGGTTTAAGACCTGGATTCCTGCCCTTACCGCACAAAAGTGGCATTTTACCGCAATTTTATTGTGTTTACGCCCCTGTGGTGACACCGTTTGCTTACATACCGGGGGGTATGAACCTGCTAAAGGCCAATTTGGATGAAATTAACCGAGGTTAGTTTAAGAAACCCTGCCGGGGTGGCAGTGATCACCGCCATCATTTTGTTGATTGGCGTGGTTTCAATCTTTTCGCTGCCAACCCAATTGCTACCCGATATTGAAAATCCTGAAATCACAGTCGCGACTTCGTGGCGGGCGGCATCCCCGTCCGAGGTGGAATCCGAAATTGTCGATCTTATCGAGGATGTCTTGCAGGGAACGCCGGGGCTTGAAAGTATGGAATCGAGAGCCTTTTTTGGCTTTGCTTTTACCAATCTTGAATTTTCACTTTCCACAGATATGAACGAAACCATGCTAGAGGTCATTAGCCGACTTAACCGTCTTCCCCTGCTGCCTGCAGATTCTGATCCGCCGCAAATTATTCTGGGGGGTTTTAATGCCTCAGCTCAAAAGGCCATCGTCTCCCTATTCGCCCGGCTCGATCCGGACAGTGGCTATTCTAAGGAAGAGCAAGCACAGTTTCTAAAAGATGTTGTTGCTACCCGCCTCAGATCCATCCCCGGTGTGGCCAATATAGACAGTTTTGGTCAGCTGGATCAAAACATGGAACTGCAAATTGTTTTTGACCCCCACAAGGCAGCGGATTTGGGCATTGATATCACCAATATTCCAGGCCGGGTCGGTCGAATTTCAGATATTTCCGGCGGCATAATTGATGTTGGAAAACGTCAATATACGTTGCGCTTCAAGGGCAAATATGAACCCGAGGAGCTTGAAGGCCTTATCATTGAATGGCGTGACGGTTTGCCAATCAAACTTGGTGATTTCGCGAGCGTAAGTTTGAAATCCCCGAGACCAGACGGGATTGCCAACCAAAATGGCAAGGATGCCATTTATATGCGCGTGGTTAAAACAAATGGCGCAAATGTCATGGCGGTCTTGAATGAAGTTGAGAAGGTTGTAGCGGAGCTGAATGAAACCGTATTGGAGGCGCGCGGGATCAACCTCAATCGTTCTTTTAACCCCGCGGTTTACATAATGCGCGCGATCAACCTTTTAGCGGGGAATTTATTTTTCGGAATATTACTGGCGGTCGCCGCGCTGTGGTGGTTTTTAAGGAAACTTCGCGCCACCATGATTATTGCCATAACCATCCCGGTCTCGCTTTTAAGCACGCTGGTGGTCTTGATGATGACCGGGCGCTCAATCAACGTAATTTCCCTGGCTGGTTTGGCGTTTGCCACCGGCATGGTGCTGGATGCCGCGATTGTAGTTTTGGAAAATATTGTTCGCCTGCGCGAAGGAGGAATGGAAAAGAACAAGGCCTGTGTTGAAGGCGCGGGCCAGGTTTGGGGGGCTTTGTTTGCCTCAACCCTAACCACGATTGCAATTTTTATTCCGGTTCTGTTTATGGAAAACGCCGAAGGCCAATTGTTCGCCGATCTGGCTTTAACGATTGCCATCAGTGTCACATTTTCGCTTATTATTGCGATTTCAATTTTGCCCTTGGCGGCGGGGCATTTATTAAAAAGTGGCACGCTGGTGGATATCCACGACGGCAGGTGGAAAAAAATGGCGGCCAAAATAATTTGGCTGACCGGTGGCCGCAAACGGCAAATAGGATGGGTGGCTGGTTTGCTGGTTGCCCCGGTTATTTTTACAGTGGTGATGATGCCCAATCTGAATTACCTGCCCCCCCTGAAATCTGATGTCGTTTACGGGAATTATTTTGCCCCGCCCGCAACCTCGTTTGAAAGCATGAATACTGAGGTTAATGAGGTTATTATAGAGCGGCTCCAGCCCTACTTTGAGGGCGAAAAAGAAC
>JAZFRG010000157.1:0-9143 GCA_036445535.1 Sphingomonadales bacterium | reverse complement strand
TCACCCGCATCAGGCCTGGCATTCAAGATGACATCCTCAACCCGGTCCTTAAGTTTTTTTGGAATTTCGGAATAAACATCCAGCTGGCCGGCATTAACAATTGCCATCGACAGTCCGGCCTGGATAGCATGATAAAGGAAAACCGAATGCATGGCGCGCCGCACCGGCTCATTGCCTCGAAAGGAAAATGAAACATTAGATAGCCCACCGGAAATTTGCACCAAAGGAAATTTTCCTCTGATTATTTTGGTCGCCTCAATAAAATCCTTGGCATAGGAATTGTGCTCTTCAATCCCGGTGGCGACGGCAAAGATATTAAGATCAAAAATTATATCCTCAGGCGGGAACCCAACCGTCTCGGTTAACAGCTTGTAAGCGCGCTTGCAAATCTCAACGCGGCGTGAAATGGTGGCGGCCTGACCATCTTCATCAAAGGCCATAATAACGGCAGCGGCACCAAAGCGGGCCAGAATTCTGGCCTGTTCCAGAAAAGGTTCTTCGCCCTCCTTAAGCGATATTGAATTTACGATCGGTTTTCCCTGCAGGCATTTTAGCCCAGCCTCGATGATCGCCCACTTTGAACTGTCGACCATCACCGGGACCTTGGCGACCTCCGGCTCACCAGCGATCATTTTCAAATACGTCGTCATCGCCTCCACCCCATCAAGAAGGGCATCGTCCATATTGATATCAATGACCTGGGCGCCGTTCAGGATTTGCTGGCGAGCAACCTCGATTGCCGCAGAATAATCATCATTTTGAATGAGTTTACGAAACTTGGCTGAGCCGGAAACATTTGTTCGCTCACCGACCATTATAAATGTTGATGAAACCTGGTCGGTCATTGGTTGACTATGGTTGCCGCTTCAAGGCCGGCCAACCTTAGAGAAGGTTTGTGTTTTGGGACAAGTCGGGAAGGGCAATCTTTGACCGCTTCGGCAATGGCCCGGATATGATCAGGCGTTGTCCCGCAGCACCCGCCGACAATATTAAGAAAGCCTGAGTTGGCCCATTCCAAAAGTTCAGACGCGGTAATGTCAGGGGTTTCGGTATACTCACCAAGCTCATTGGGCAGCCCGGCGTTGGGGTAGGCCAGAAGAAGTGTGTCGGCGATCTTTGAAAACTCAGCAACAAAGGGCCTCAAATCCTGGGCTCCAAAAGCACAATTCAGCCCTACCGCAAAGGGTTTGGCGTGGCGTATTGAATACCAGAACGCTTCAACTGTTTGCCCCGAAAGTGTGCGCCCCGACAAATCGGTCACCGTCAAAGAAAGCGCCACCGGGATGTCCCGGCCCAAATCAGCTTTTAAATCCTCGATTGCAAAAAGCGCGGTTTTGGCGTTTAGGGTGTCAAAAATTGTCTCAATAAGAAGAAAATCAACGCCGCCTTCCACAAGGCCTTTTGAGGCTTCATAATAAGAGCTTCGCACCTCATCAAAGCTAACCGCACGATAAGCAGGGTCTGAAACATCGGGGGAGACCGACAGGGTTTTGTTGGTTGGGCCAAGAGCGCCGGCAACATAGCGCGGACGTCCGTCTCTCTTTTCAAATTTGTCCGCTGCTAGTCTTGCCAGCCTGGCGCCCTCAAAATTAATCTCAAAGCTAAAGTTCTCGGTGGAATATTCACTTTGCGAGATTGAAGTGCCGTTAAAAGTATTGGTCTCAATAATATCCGCCCCCGCCCCCAGATAGGCTTCATGAATGACCCGGATTTTGTCGGGCGCGGTAAGGTTTAAAATATCCTGATTGCCCTTTAAATCATGGCTGTTGGTTTTTAGAGCAGCGTTCCGATAATCGTCCTCGGTTAATTTTAGAGCTTGGATGGCCGTCCCCATAGCGCCGTCCAATATCAGGAGGCGATCTTTGGCCGCTTCCAAAAGAGGCCTTATGTCACCGGGGGTTCTCATTTTTTATCCTCTGTTGGGCGAAGCCCCAAAAGATGGCAGATTGCATAAGCCAGGGGTGCCCGGTTCAGGGTGTAAAAATGAAAATCGGTGACCCCGCCAGCATTCAGTCGTTTGACCATTTCACCGGCGACAGTGGCGGCTACAAGGTTCCTGGTTTCCGGGTGGTCATCAAGACCCTCAAACATATCGGCCAGCCACGAGGGTACAGTGGCGCCGCACTTGCCGGCAAAGCGTTTCAATTGTTTGACATTGGTGACCGGCAAAATCCCCGGAACAATGGGAACATCAATGCCAAAGGATTGGGCATGATCCAAAAACCGGAAATATTGATCGGTTTCAAAGAAAAACTGGGTAATCGCCCGGTTGGCGCCGGCATCAACCTTCTTCTTTAGGTTCTCAAGGTCAGATACCAAATTTGGACTATCGGGATGGGTCTCCGGATAACACGCCACCGAAATATCAAAATTCCCAATTTCTTTTAAGCCCGACACCAGATCAGCGGCGTTTTCATAGCAGCCGGGGTGGGGCGAATAATGGTCCTCGCCTTCTGGCGCATCGCCCCTAAGGGCAACAATGTGGCGCACCCCTTCATCCCAATAGTCCTGAACAACTTTGTTCACTTCTTCTTTTGTTGCCCCAACGCAGGTCAAATGCGCAGCCGGGGTCAGGTTAGTTTCGCGCAAGATCCGCCTTATAGTGTCATGGGTTCGCTCGCGGGTAGAACCGCCCGCCCCATAGGTTACCGACACAAAAGCGGGGGAGAGGGGGGCCAATTTCTGGATGGCAGCCCAAAGTTTGGTTTCCATCGCTTCATTGGCGGGTGGGAAAAACTCAAACGAGACCGAGATATTCTCTCCGCTCAGTGAAAAAAGAGAGGCATTAAGCCCCCGGCCCTGGTTTTGCATAGGGGTCATTTGACGACTTTCAGGCTTTCTGGTTTGGCCGCTTTGTTTTTCTCAAAATTCCAGATATTTACCGTCAACTTGCCGCCTTGAAGGTTTTCAATGGCTTTGATTGAAAGCCCGGCCTCTTCGCCCATGGTAATGATTTCCTTTTGCTCAAAGCCTAAGCGACGGTGGGCATGTTGTTCACGCAAAAACTCCATATCGTGGCGGGCAAAATCAATAATCAGCATCGTCCCGCCTGGCTTTAAGACCCGTGCCGCTTCCCGCAAGGTGTTTTCAGGGTCCTCAGCAAAATGCAGGACCTGATGAAAAATCACCAAATCCTGGCTGACATTATCAAGCGGAATGGAATACATATCGCCGAGGCGTACCTGGCAATTGGTGATTTTCTTTTCCGACAACATCGCGCGCGCCACGGCGAGCATTTCATGGGACAGGTCGATGCCAAGGCCGCTTTTGATCCGCGGGGAAAAAATCTCGAGAATCCGTCCCGTGCCGGTACCGATGTCTAAAAGGTAATCTATTTGTTTGCCCTTACAGGCTTTGATGAGGTGTTCTTCAACCTCTTCCTCAGGGACATAGAGCGATCTGATACGGTTCCAGTCCTCAGCGTTGGCCCTAAAATATTGCGCAGCTTCCTTGGCCCTGGCTTCGCGGACCATGCGAAGGCGCTCTAAATCCCTGGTGTGGGTCGGGTCATCGTCGGGGATCAAATCAACTAAAGTCCGGGCAAAATACCCAGGATCTTCGTCCTCGACCAAACGGTAAAAGGCCCAGGTGCCTTCCTGGTAGCGCCTGAGTAAACCTGCCTCGCTTAAAAGCTTTAGGTGCCTGGAAACCCGGGGTTGGCTTTGGCCCAGAATTTGCGTCAACTCGGTCACGGTCAGCTCACCGTGCCCCAAAAGCCCCAGAATTCGAAGCCTGGTTGGTTCCCCGGAAGCCCTGAGCAATGCCAATAACTGGTCCACGTCCGTCTCCTTTTTATAGCCAGAAAATCATACATAAAGATATATTTATATATTGTAAACACTGGAAAAATTAATTCGTTGAAGGTTTATGGATTTTAGGTCCCGAAAGCCGCTATTATAAAAGGACGTTACTGAAAGGCCAACTGGCCTGAATAATTGGAGGACCCCATGAAAAAGGTTTTATTTGCTTTATCCCTAGTTGGTATCGGCGTTCTTGCTAGCGAGATCGGCCATCACTTGTTGGCCCGACCCATAAAAATTGAAATGGGCGATGCGGCGCTGACAATGGGCAAAGGAAGTTATCCCAGCGAATATGGCTTTTCCGATTCGGTCTATCTGGTGATGGACAAAGAAACCAAACGCGATGACGCGACCATTGTTTTCCGGGAAACGGGAAATGCCCGGGCTGAAATTGGCATTGTTGGCGACAACGATATTCATTTTAAAACGGTTACGGGAACCTACAACAATGAAATTTTTGTCGACCGGATGTTGATCCGCTCGACTGGTGAGGTGGATGCAGTTGGAAAAATTTTCCGGCAATACGCCACCTCCGGAACCCCGACAATTGCGATTGGCGATAGTAACGGGGAAATGGCAGGCTCTGGACTTGAACTTAGTTATAACCATGACAAAAAGGTCAGCGGTATTTCCTCAATCTCCCGGGACATAACTTACCGGCCATTAAGTTTTTCTGCCGAATCCTATGCCTTTCATACCGGTGAAGTTGGGTTAAACCAGGCCCCTGCAGTGCAGGTTTTATCGGAAGGGACCTTAAAGATTTTTAATGGCCTTCAAATCAGCAGTAATGAAACCTTCCCCGGGGGAGCATTTTCACCAGGAAGTGTTTATCTCGATAAAGAAAATGGCCTGGTATTAAGTTCGTTGAGGGGAACCGAGAACGACTTCCTTTTAACGACAGCAAAAGGGGATAACGTTTTCCGGGTCCCGGATGGCACCAGGGATGTTGAATTTTCCGGCAACACCAAAACCTTAGGGGTTACCGGCGTTGGGGTTTACACCCGGGGGAATTTGCCTGAACCTGTTCTGGGCGGAATTATCTACGTCTCAAACGGGGCAGGGGGTCTGCCGGTCCTGGCCTTTTCCGATGGGTTTAGTTGGATAAGGAGCGATACCCGGGCGGTAATTTCCTAGAACGTCAGCGCTCAAACTTTTTGAATTTTATCCGGTGCGGCTGGTCCGCATCGATGCCAAGGCGGCGCTTTTTATCCATCTCATAGGCTTCAAAATTACCCTCGAACCATTCCACATGGCTATCGCCCTCAAAGGCAAGAATATGGGTCGCAATGCGATCGAGGAAAAACCGGTCATGGCTAATTATAACAGCACAGCCGGCAAACTCTTCCAGGGCATCTTCCAGGGCACGAAGCGTTTCAACGTCCAGGTCGTTGGTCGGCTCATCAAGCAAGAGCACATTGCCGCCCTCTTTCAGGACCTTGGCCAGATGCACCCGGTTGCGCTCGCCGCCTGAAAGCTGACCAATTTTCTTTTGCTGGTCGGGGCCCTTAAAACCAAAAAAGGTCGTGTAGGCACGTGAATTAACCTCGGTCTTGCCAAAATAGATGATATCGTCACCTCCCGATATTTCCTGCCAGACATTTTTGCTGTCATCCAGGGTGGCGCGGGATTGGTCAACGTAGGCAATCTGAACAGATTCACCAATTTTCAAGGATCCGCTATCTGGCTCCTCGGCACCTGTGAGCATCTTGAATAATGTTGTTTTACCAGCGCCGTTGGGTCCAATAACGCCAACAATGCCGGCAGGCGGCAGATGGAAATTTAAATTTTCCATTAACAGCTGATCGCCAAAGCCCTTGGACAAATCCACCGCATCGATGACGTTGTTGCCAAGTCGCTCGGCCGGTTGGATCATAATGCGCAATTTTGCACGGTGATCTTCTTTGGATGCAGCTAAAAGTTCCTCATAGGACTTTAAACGGGCCTTGCCTTTTGCTTGCCTTGCTTTTTGAGAAGACCTGATCCAGTCAAGTTCGCGGTTCAAAGCACGCTGCCTTGCTGCTTCCTGGCGGTTTTCGGTATTAAGACGCTTTTGTTTTTGCTCCAGCCAGTTGGAATAATTGCCTTCCCAGGGGATGCCCTGGCCGCGGTCAAGTTCCAGAACCCAGCTGACGACATTATCGAGGAAATACCGGTCATGGGTCACCAGAATAATCGTGCCAGTGTATTTTTTCAGATAATCCTCAAGCCAGGCGACGCTTTCTGCATCGAGATGGTTGGTGGGTTCATCCAGCAGCAAAATATCAGGTTTTTCCAAAAGCAATTTACAAAGTGCCACGCGGCGTTTTTCCCCGCCTGAAAGTTTTGCCACTTCGGCATCGCCGTCCGGACAGCGAAGCGCATCCATGGCCACCTGGGCTCTGCTCTCAATATCCCAGGCATCCAGGGCGTCAATTTTTTCCTGCAATTCACCCTGGCGCTCTATGGTCGCGTTCATTTCGTCATCGGTCATTTCCTCGGCAAACTTCATGGAAACGTCTTCAAATTCTTTTAAAAGGGTATTGATCTCGGCCATCGCCTCCATGACGTTATCCAGAACATTTTTGGAAGAATCCAATTCGGGTTCCTGGGGCAGATATCCAACCTTGATATCCTTGGCTGGCCAGGCTTCGCCGGTAAATTCAGTGTCCAACCCGGCCATGATTTTCATCAACGTTGATTTACCAGAGCCGTTCTCCCCAATGATAGCGATTTTGGCACCTGGGAAAAACGACAGGGTAATATCCTTTAAAACTTGTTTGCCGCCGGGGTAAGCCTTCGATAAGCGGTTCATTACATAAACATATTGTGAGTTAGCCATAACCTTAAGTGCCCTTGAAATTGTTTGGCCGGTTTTTAGGCGTTTAAGATAAGAAGGGCAAGGAGAATAAATCGCCTTGCCCTTCGTTCGGGGGGGGGTAATTCAAGCGCCGAAAAATGAGGTAATTCGGCCTGAGGGGTAGCACCCCAGAATTTTCAAAAATCCGGTTTTTTCTTTTAAAACTTCAAACGCCGCTAAAACTTTTTTATCGTCAGTCCTTGCGGTGATATCCAACAGGTAGACCCGCTCCCAAATGCCATCTCCTCCGGGTTTGCTTTCCCGCGGGGCCACCGGGATATCCCGGTCCTGGAATTCCAACAAAATTTCGGCTAATTCATTACCGTTTGGGACCAGGGCAAGGGTAGTTTTTGCCTCAACAGATACGGGAACTTTATGGGGTGTCTTGCCTAATACCAGAAACCTTGTGAAGTTTTGACGCTCACCCTGAAGGTTGGATTTCAGGGCCTTGAGGCCAAAAATATTTCCCGCAACAGCGCTGCCAATGGCCGCTTCATTTACCCGGCCGTCCGCGACCTTTTGCAAAGCATGAAAAGTGCTTTCCACAGGCACCAGATTAATATTATTCAGGCTTCTCAAATACCCCTTGCACTGGGCAAACACTTGGGGGTGGGCATAAATGGTGCGGATGGAGGAGACCGGGTAATCCCAGTTTTGCCCCAAAAGACAATGCTCGATGGGTAGGTAAATCTCTCCCACAACGGGTCCATCAATAGCAAGCAAAGCCTCACAGGCCTCTTCTATAAGCCCGGTAGTTGAATTAATATAGGGAAGCACCGCATAGTCCGCTTGGCCTTTATCAAGGGCTGTGACCACATCGTTAAATGAAGCCAATCCAATCTCTTTTACCGGTTGCTTTAAAAAAGAAAAATATTTCCGGGTAGCGAACTGGCTGTAAGCGCCTTCACCACCAAGGAAAGCAACCCTCGGCTCTTTGGGTAGAATACCAATGTTTTCCAGATGATGCAGATGGGCGTGCTGGGTAAGGACGGAATCTTCGATAATATTCTGGTAAAACTTTGAAACGCTAAAGGGATCAATGCCAAGGTCGCGGCCCTTTTCAATCAACTGGCCAAGGCGGGTTTGTTCGATCGAAAAATTTCGAATGTCCGACCCGTTGCTGCGTTTGGTGACAGCGATTTTTTCGCTAAGGCGCCTTCTGGTTGCAATCATTTCCAAAAGCTGTTGGTCCAGGGCTTCGACGTTCTCACGGATATTCAAAAGGTCTTCGGTTTGTTGTTCCATTTTTTTGTTCCAAACACAAAAAAACCTCCTTTTTAGAGGAGGTTTGCTTTAAGTGGTCTTCTATTAAGTTAGAATAAATTAGACGCGCGCGCTCCTCCCTGAATTTTCTGGGATATACATAAAAAATGTAAATGTGCGCATCTTTGTCATGCCAATATCCTTACCCGATAGGAAAAGAAAGTCTACCAGTTTCCAATGTTTTCCATGGATGCCCAGGGTTCTTTTGGAGGAAGAGCGTCACCTTTTTGCAACAGTTCAATAGAGATGCCATCGGGAGATTTAACAAAAGCCATCCAGCCATCGCGGGGCGGGCGGTTAATGGTGACGCCGTTATCCATAAGGTCCTGGCAGGTGTCATAAATGTTGTCGACCCGGTAGGCGAGGTGGCCAAAATTTCGCCCGCTCGTGTAATCTTCACTATCCCAATTATAGGTTAGCTCAATTTGGGCCTCCTCATCACCGGGGGCTGCCAGGAACACCAGCGTAAAGCGTCCGGCTGGCACTTCTTTTCTATTAACCTCAACAAGGCCGAGCTTGCTGCAATAAAAATCCAGGCTGGCTTCAAGGTTTTTGACCCGGACCATGGTGTGGAGATACTTCATGAGCTGAAAACTTTTTCCATAATGGCCTCAAGATGGACTTTATCTGTCTCATTAAACGAGTCGTGTTGGGTGGAATCGACATCAAAAACGGCAATTAACTCACCATCCGCGTTAAAAACCGGGACGACTATTTCCGAATTTGTATTAACGTCGCAGGCGATATGGCTGGAAAAAGAATGGACGTCTTCAACGACCTGGGTTTTCTTTGTAGATGCCGCAACCCCGCAAACCCCCCGACCGAAAGGAATTCGAAGGCAGCCCAAGGTTCCCTGATAAGGGCCGACAACCAGTTCATCTTCTTTTTCCGGGTCAACCAGGTAAAATCCGGTCCAGAAATACTGATCAAAAACATCAGATAGCAAGCACGTGACGCTTGCCATTTTGGCGGTTAGGTTTGTTTCCCCTTCCAGTACCGAAAGGATTTCCTTTTCAACCCTTCGATAAATCTCGGCTTTACTTTGGCTGTTCATAAAATTTCTTAAAGACTTTCGATTTCTTCGGCCAGGTTAACTTTTTTATTGGTGACAATTTTCTCCAAAACTCGAACCCGCTGTTCCAGTTTCTCAATTTTTTCAAGCTTTCCTGAAATATCCTCAGAAAAAGCCTGGGTACCCTGGGCTTCCCGGGTTTTTAGCCATTGCTTTGCCACCGCGGCAAACA
>JAZFRG010000156.1:0-4497 GCA_036445535.1 Sphingomonadales bacterium | reverse complement strand
CCACTGGACAATTTCAGCGTCTGGCAGGCCTTCACCTAGATCTGGAAGTTTAAAATCGGTCATTTGTAAGCCGCTATCTTTTTAACTTCTTCTTTAATGCGGGCGATGGATGGCAAATATTCGTATTCCATCTTGGCGTAAGGCATCACCGTATCATAACCTGCCACCATGCCAATCGGGGCGATCAGGTTCATAATTCCTTTTTCCGCTACTTCGGAAGAAATTTGCGAACCCACACCGCCACTTCTTGGCGCTTCCTGGACAATCACAAGGCGACCGGTTTTCTCAACCGATTCCAGAATTGTGTCGGTATCCAGCGGATAAACCGTAGCGGCATCAATAACTTCGCAGGAGATACCCTCGGCGGTCAATTCATCCGCGGCTTTTAAGGTTTCAAACATAAAAGCGCCCCAGGACACCAGCGTTACATCGCTGCCCTCCCGATCAACAAAGCAGGTATCTAAGGGGTATTCTTCGCCGTCGTTTTCAATTTCATGTTTTTCAATCCGGTAAACCCGTTTCGGTTCCAGGAAAATCACCGGATCAGGGTTTCTGATGGCCGCCAGTAAAAGCCCGTAGGCCCGGCTCGGGTTCGACGGGATAACTACACGAAGCCCCGGAATATGGGAAAACAGTGCCTCGGTACTCTCGGAATGATGTTCGGGGGCATGAATACCTCCGCCAAAAGGCATCCTTAAGACCATCGGGCACGATAATCTGCCCCGGGTTCTGTTTCGCATTCTTGCCGCGGCTGTTACAATCTGGTTCATCGCCGGGAAAACAAAACCCATAAACTGGATCTCGGCCACCGGCTTCAAGCCCTGGGCGGCCATGCCGACACAAAGCCCTGCAATCATCGCCTCAGCCAGCGGGCTATCAAACACACGGTCCTCGCCGTGTTTGGCCTGAAGGCCATCGGTGGCGCGGAAAACACCACCGTTTTTGCCAACGTCCTCGCCAAAAATGCACACATCCGGATCGGCACCAAGCTCATAATCCATGGCCAAGGTTACGGCCTCAATCAAAGTAAGGGCTTTGGTCATTTGCTGGCCCTCCTTTTGATCACTTCTTCGCGCTGCCCCTGGTATTTTTCCGGCAAGGTTTCATAAAGATAATCAAACATGCTTTCAGCCGATTGAAGCTGGTTTTCAATGATATCCAGATACAGTTTAATTTCCTTATCGACCTCACCCTTGATGGCCTCCTGAAAGCCATCCAGCTGCTTTTGATCAGCCGCACCCAGCTTCAACAAATAATTGCTAAGTCGCTTTAGGGGTTCATTTTCCCAAGCCTGTTCGTGGGTTTTTTTATCGTTGTAGCGGCTGGCATCATCGGCAGTCGTGTGATCCGAAAGCCGGTAACAAATCGCCTCAATCAGCGTCGGACCGCCGCCGCCACGGGCTTTTTCCATAGCTTTTTCGGTGGCGTCTTTAACGGCAATAATGTCGTTGCCATCGACCTGGATGCTTTCAATCCCGGCAGCAATTCCTTTTTGAGCAAAGGTCTGGGCTGCGGTTTGCATCTCGGGCGGGACCGAAATTGCCCACTGGTTATTATTTATTAAACAGACAAAAGGAAGGTTCATGGCCCCGGCGGCATTAATACCCTCATAAAATTCACCCTCGGAGGTACCCCCTTCACCAATTTCGGTCAGGACCGCGCGGCCTTTTTGTTTTCGGTAGTTCATCGCCGCAGCTACCCCTGCCGCGTGCAAAATCTGGCTGGCAATGGGAACCGCGATCGGGAAGTCTTCCTTGGCGCTCGGGGCCTGAAAGTCACTACCGCGCTCATCTCCGCCCCAATAAAGCAAAATTTCATGGGGTTTAACGCCGTGCATCAGCATCGTCCCGGTTCCCCGGTAGTAAGGCACCAGGACGTCTTTTTCGCTTAAACATGAGCCTGCCCCAATGCCTACAGCCTCCTGACCCAGGGCGGAAGGATAGGTGCGCATTTTACCAATCCGTTGCATGGCAACGGCTCGGCGATCCATCTCGCGCAGGAAATGCATATCTTTCCAAAGTTGAATCAGAACCTTTTTATCTTCAGCAAATTTAGGCAATTGATTTGCCGGCTTTGCCTTTTCATCCAGATACTGCAGGTAACCAACCTCAAATGAGGTTCCTTTTTTCATCTCATCTCTCCTAACCGCTGGGACACTTTACACATTTTTGCTTTGGCTCAAAACATTTTAGAGCGCACCGACCCCCTGGGCCTAAAAGAAGACTCCCAAAACCCGAAAATCTGGGGGATAAATGCCCAAATTTTGCCAAAATCGCAAGCTTTTTTGGAAATTAAATTTTAAGAGTAAGTATTTTTATTGCTTTAGAGGCTTTGCTTTCTTCAGCAGGGAATTATTTACACCCTTATAAAAACTTGGGGTTTTCCTTTAGGTCGCTTGCCTGTTTCCAGATTAAGCAGTAAAACCGGGCCAGCCGCTAAAAGGAAAATTGAATGTACATTGAAATCATCAAGGGGTTGCTGCCCCGCCGCGAAATCAAACAAATAATTGAACTCAGCCAAAAACTGACTTTTGTCGATGGCCGGGCGTCCTCGAACCCGGGGTCTTCAGTTAAAAATAACCTCCAGGGCGATATCCAGGACCCGGTATATATGGAGGCCGGGCAAATCGTTCAGCGGGCGATTTACCGGTCACAGAAGTTCAAGGACTATGCCATTCCAAAAAATATGGCGATGCCGATGATCACCAAGTACGAACCGGGTATGGAATACGGGTTTCATGTTGATGCCGCGATCCTGGCAACCAAACCACCGATGCGCGCCGATGTCTCAACCACCGTTTTTTTGTCTGATCCAGCCAGTTACGACGGTGGCGAACTGGTTGCCAAAATGGGCGAAAAAGAGGTTGAGGTTAAACTGGATCCCGGGGATGCCGTCCTTTATCCGTCAACAACGCTTCACCGGGTAAAGCCGATCACGCGGGGGATTAGGCTGGTTTCTGTCACGTTTACTGAAAGCATGGTCCGGGATCATTACGAGCGCGAGCTTTTGTATCAACTGGGCAAGGCCATTGACCGGGAAAGCAACAAGCTTTCATTTGAGACCATGACCGAGCTGACCAACGTCCACACTAATCTTCAGCGCTATTGGACCGAACGTTAGATTAGCGGCAATTTTTCAGAAATTGAAGCCAGACTGGTGTGGGTTTTCATTAGACCTTCGACAAAAGCTATTCCTTTATCAATAGCCTCTTTATTGGCGGCCCGGGATTCCTTCAAAATGGCCACACGGTTTTCAGCGTTAAAGGCAAAACCGGGCTGCTTGGCATAATCATTGAAAACCGGGCTGGCCTGCATTCTTGCTAAAGCCTCCTCTTCCCCGGGAAGGTTAAAATGGTTAAAAATCAATTCCAAATGGATTTCCCTTTCCTTCAGGAATTGATCAAAATCCATCAGCAGAACCTGTTGTTTTTCCCGACCCCCGGCAAGATCAGCAAGCTCGGCAGCCTCAGCCAGCCAGCTAAAAGCTATTTTTTCTGGTTTAGTCATTTCCGCAAAATTTATTTCCAGTTCGGGAACACGTTTTTCCAGGCCTGCCAAGCGATGCTTAAAAAATCCCTCAATGTCCGGGGTTTCTTTTTTATCGAGCATATTTGTGAGATAAATTTCCAGGGTGACGAATAGCAAAAGTCCCCGGTTAGCGGAATTTTTCGACAATAAAAGCGAACCCAGGTTATTGCACATACTGGTTGCCTTAATGATCACCTGTTGTTCCGGGGAAAAGCGCCGGGATAAAAGCTGGTAAGTGAGGCTAAATGTGTCCTCATACGCCCCCCCAGGCAAGGTTTCCCGTACATTATGGCCTACCGCCAAGGTTCTAAGCGCCAGTGGTTCCCTTAGCCCCAGAACCGAGGGTACTTCGTCTAAAAGGCGCGAAATTAGCGTGGAGCCACAGTGGCCGGTGTGGAAAATAAAATTCGCGGGCGCCACTCTGCCACCCTGACCGGCTCTGACCTGGTCCCATAAAACCTGAAGCGGCACCCAGGCCCCCTTGGTGCCCTCGGTTAATACTCTTTGATCCAGAAAAATGGCATTTCTGTAAAAATCCTGGTCAGCTTCAAATACCAAGGCAGTTCCTTTTTCCATATCCAGGGAATGCGGATACAGCCGGGGTGAGCGCATTAATTCCGGTAAAAGGGTTTTTAGCTGTTTTTGAAAATCACTCAATTTTTTTGAAACCTTTCCGAGCTAAACGCCTTTAAATCAAATTCGGGTTTTTGAGCCAAAACAAAGTCCCTTAAAATTTCACCGATAACCGGGACGAATTTAAACCCATGACCGGAAAATCCGCCAGCGATAATAACCCGCTCTTGCCCCTCAATGGGACCAATAACAAAATGTTCATCAGGGGTCATGGTATAAAGGCACACCTTTGATGTTATATGGCGGTGGGGAACGTCTGGTGCGCACCTTTTTAAAACCTCGCGGATCACCCTGATTTCAGATTTTTTTACATCGCGATCAAGTTCCGCAACGTTAT
>JAZFRG010000155.1:0-2042 GCA_036445535.1 Sphingomonadales bacterium | reverse complement strand
GGCTAGTGCCTGGGCCGCCCCTATTTCGTTTACGCGGGTTTGATAGGTTAAAAGAGGGTCTATAATCCTGAACCGGGCAATGGCATCAACCACCAGCCGTTTCTGATCAGAAGCAATAACCTCCTGTGGTCTGACATCAAGGTTTAGAATTCTTTTATCCAAAAATACAACATTTTGAATAAACGGGAGTTTAAAATTTAGGCCGGGCTCCTGAATAGTCCTTTTATGTTCACCAAGCTGCAAAACCAGGGCTTGCTGGGTTTCTGTCACGGTGAAAAATGAATCAAACCCCAGGACCGCGCCCAGACCCACTAGTATCAGTAAAACAAATTTATTCATTGTCGCCTCCCTTGTCCTGGTTGGGCCTAATTTCTGGAAGCGGTAGATAAGGAACAACCCCTGTTCCCGCGCCTTCGTCGATAATTATTTTGTTCATACCGGCCAGCAATTCTTCCATGGTTTCATAGTAAATCCTGCGTTTTGTTACATCTTTTGCTTTGGCATATTCCTGAAAAACCGCCAAAAACCTGGACGCTTCACCGGTTGCCCTGGCAATCACCTGTTCTTTATAGGCTTCTGCCTCCTGGGTCATCCGAACCGCATTACCCCGGGCTTCCGGAACAATACTGTTGGCATAGGCTTGGGCCTGGTTTTGGAAACTTTCTTTATCAGCCTCAGCTTTTTGAACGTCCCTAAAGGCATCAATAACCTGGGCCGGCGGATCAACTCTCTCGAGCCGGATTTCTGTGACCAGAATACCTGCCTCATAGTAATTTAAAACCTCCTGCAGTTTTTCCTGAGAATCTTTCTGGATTTGCCCCCGCCCTTGCGTAAGCGCGGTTTGGATTGGCGTTTTACCGATAATTTCACGCATTACGCTTTCGGCCACTTCTTTAATAGTAATGGCTTGGGGTTCCTGGATATTAAAAAGGTAGTTTTTAGCGTTATCAATTTTCCAAAAAACCGTAAAGGCAATGTCGACAATATTTTCATCGCCGGTCAGCATCAGACTTTCTTCCAGAAGGGAAACCGGATTGGTGTTTCTATCCCTGGTTTCCGGGGACCTGAAGCCAACATCAATGCGACTGATGACATTCACGTTAACAATCGTGACCTGCTCAATGGGAAAGGGTAGTTTAAAATTAAAACCCTCAGGGGCGGTTCTAACCCATTTGCCAAACATTAAAACCACACCTTGTTCAGCGGTTTGAACCCTGAACCCAATGGTGGGAAGGATTAAAATCGCCAAAATCAAAACCAAAATGAAGACAAAGCCTTTGCCCTTCAAAAAACCAGGCATCATATTTTTGAAATTTTCCTGAAATTTGCCAATAATATCATCGTATTCCGGGGGTGGTCCACCGTTTCCGCCGCCTCGTCCACCGCCAGGGGGCACTGAGCCCCAGGGGTTTTGTCCCTTACCATTATCATTTCCCCAACCCATGGGCTTTTCTCCTTGTTTTACTAATTTATGGCTATATATCCTTAAATCGCAATTAGGTATATATGGTACTCCCATCTCGCCTGCAACCAAAGACGGAAATAAATTGCATTATGTTTAATGGAAAATTGCTCGAAAAAAAAATCAAGGAAGCTTTGGCCGGGGTAAAACACCCGCGCCTTGGGAAAACCCTTGTCGAATTGGGCCTGGTCCAGGATTTGAGCGTAAAAGACGGCAAGGTCACTTTTATTCTTGAGGTCGCAGCAAATGATAAGGATATCGCCCCGATTTTAGAGAAAAAATGCCAGGATGTTTTAAAGGCTATCAAGGGCGTTGAGGCGGTCAACATTATTCTGACCGCTGAACGCGCACAAAAAAGCCGCCCCGGCCCCCATGAAACCCCAATTCCTGATCAAAAGGTTCCAGTCCCTGGCGTAAAAGCCGTGATTGCAGTTTCCAGCGGCAAGGGTGGGGTTGGAAAATCAACTGTGGCTGTCAATCTGGCGTTGGCACTTGGCCATTTGGGTCTGAAAATTGGCATTCTTGATGCCGACATTTACGGGCCCTCGCTACCCAAACTAATGAGCCTCAATGGCAGGCC
>JAZFRG010000154.1:0-7080 GCA_036445535.1 Sphingomonadales bacterium | reverse complement strand
TCAAACTGCATGGTTCATTCCGGTTTCGAGGCAACCGCGGTGATGGACACCGTCAAGCACCCGATCAAGGCTTATAAAATCTGGAAACAGGGCTTCGAGACCAAAAAGCCCATGGTGGAAGACATTGATATTACCAAGGCAAGAAAATCAAAATATGTTTTTGACAATGTCGTCTCGGATTTCATGAAAGACACCCACGAACCAAAGGCCTCAGCCCCCAAAGCCAAAGAGGGGAAGGCCAAGGAAACTCACGCGGCGTAGCGTGGCGTTAGCTTTCCGGGTTTTTAATCCAAACCCAATTAATTCTGGAATATCGCCGGGTTTCCCGGCGATTCCTTTTAGTACAGGACCCAGCTTGATATCACCTTCTGGACCCATCGCCGGTACCACGCAGGCCGGAAGGGTATCTGCCGCCCCGTCCGAAACCGCGCGGATGACAATAAACGGCACTTTCATTTCCTTGGCCGCCCGGGCCACACCGAAACTTTCCATATCAACGCCATAAGCGCCGGTATCGATATGAGCTTGGCGTTTTTGTGCCTCAGTTTCCAAAGCATAAGGAAGGCTAATCACAGGCCCACTAACCGCAGAAATTTCAGATTTTAAAACCCCTTCCAAACCTTCCCGCCAAACCTTGTCGGTTTTATAAACCCCACCTTTGCCGCAGTAAACTTCGCTGGCCAGGATAAGCGTGCCGACCGGAACATCATCGGTGAGCCCGCCGGCAATGCCAAAACTGATCAGCGCCTTGGCACCTCCAGCAACGAAATCTTTGGCAGCCTCATAAGAGCGTTCCTGATTGCCGGCAACCGAGGCATAAAGGGGATGTTCGTGTTTTAAACTTTGGACCGCGCGGCGGATGATATCCGCCTCAAATTTAAGACCGGTGATGACCCCCAGCTTGGTCACATTCCATACCGAACTTTTTTGGTGTTGCTGGCCCTTAAATTTTTATAGCGCGCCAGCGCCCAGATTGGAAAATAGCGCGAATAGCCATCGTATCTGAGATAAAACACCCGTGGGAAACCAACCGCTGTGTACCAGGGCTCAACCCATTTGTTGCCCTCGCGCGGGGCCGCAACCAGATACTCAATACCGCGCTGGACCGCCTCGTTATCAACCTCACCCGCGGCCATTAAGCCCAGGGTTGCCCAGGCGGTTTGTGAGGGGGTGCTTTCCTTACAAAGACCTTTTCTGCCATCCCAATAGGTGTTGCCCTCCTCGCCCCAACCACCATCAGAATTCTGGCAATCCAAAAGCCACTGGACGGCTTTTTGGATATAAGGTTGGCTAAAATCTTCGCCAATGACATTTAGGGCGCACAAAACCGACCAGGTGCCATAGACGTAATTGGTGCCCCAGCGACCAAACCAGCTGCCATCCTCACACTGTTTCTTTTTCAGGTACTTCAGGCCTTTTTTGATCACCGGATGGTCTTTTTTATAGCCCAGTTGGGCCAAAAAACTAAGGCAGCGCCCGGTAACATCTTCGGTCGGCGGATCCAATAGTGCGCCGTGATCGGCAAACGGAATGTTGTTCAGATAATAAGCGGTGTTATCGACATCAAAGGCGGCAAAACCACCGTTTTTGGATTGCATGCCTACAATCCACTGTTCAGCGCGCTTGATGTTCTCAGCGTATTTTTTACCGTTGACCCGGTCCAGCCCCATGGCAACAACTGCGGTGTCGTCCAGATCCGGGTAATGATCATTTTTGTATTGAAAGGCCCAACCGCCGGGGGCCAGGTCGGGTTTTTTGGATACCCAGTCGCCTTTGACCTCCAGAATTTGCAAATCCTGAAACCATTTGCAGGCGGCTTTGATTTCTTCTGATTCTGGGTCAGCACCCGCCTCCAAAACCGCAAGAAGACCAAGGCTGGTATCCCAGATTGGTGACCAGCAAGGTTGGACAAATTTTGGCCCCTCGCTCCAGCTGATTAAATCCCTAACCGACTTTAAGGCGGTGACGTAGTGCTCATCATCCCGGGCGTAGCCTAAAGAATCCATTGCCATCACCGAATTGGCCATCGCCGGGAAGATCGCCCCAAGACCATCGACCCCGTTCAGCCGTTCGGAGAAAAATTCGACCGCTCTGGCAATCGCTTTTTCCCGGGTTCTTTTCGGGAATTTTGGCTCGGCTTTCCTTAAAACCTTATCCAGGCCCAGGAAAAACTTCTCCCAGCCGCTGCCCCTTTGGGGTTCAATATATTTTTTAATCTCAAACGGCGGGGTTTTGAAAAGCTCAGCTATTGAGACTTTTTTCGGGTTACGCGCCACTGGCTTCAAGGCAGCCAAAACCAATAGCGGGGAAATCACCGTTCTCGACCAATAGGAAAATTTATTGAGGGTCACCGGAAACCAGTTGGGCATTAAGATTAATTCAACCGGCATCACCGGGACCGCGTGCCACGGTACCTGACCGTAAAGCGCCAGGGCGTATCTGGTAAAAACATTCGCTTTTTCCGCGCCGCCTGCCCCTAAAATGGCTTCTCGGGCGCGCTTCATATGTGGCTCGTCAGCTTTATCGCCCACCAATTTTAAGGCCAGATAGGCCTTAACCGTGGCGCTGAGGCTCATATCGCCATCATAGAAAAGTGGCCAGCCGCCGCTTTTTTCTTGTTGGGTGCTGCGAATATATTTTGCAATATCAGCTTCCCGTTCGGGTTCAAGATCGTCAAGAAAATGGTTGAGCATGATGTATTCAGCGGGGATCGTGACATCGGCTTCAAGCTCGAAAACCCAGTGCCCATCAGGCTTTTGCATATCCATGAACGATTTGACCGATTGATCAAGGACCTCCCCGACCTGCCCTAAAAGAGCGGGGTTAGGGGTGTTTGGTATGTTTTCTGATCTTGCCATAACTTTTCTTTTCCGGGCGCCTGAGTACAAGAATTTGACCCCTTTGAAAACCTAAATCTTTGAAATTATTCCAGTTTCAGCTGGTTATCCTCGGCCAGAACCTCGGCGGCCTTAAAGCCCGAGCGCACCGCACTTTCAATGGTCGCCGGGATTTCGGTGTTGGTCCAGTCGCCGGCCAGGTAAACGCCCTTTATAGGCCCCCAGGAATTTGGCCGCTTTGCCACTTGCTTCGGGGTTTGGCTAAACGTCGCGCGCTTTTCACGGATCACCCTATTTTTGGGGAGCTTTTTGGCGTTCATGCCCAATGCCCTGGCGACATCGCGCCAGATTAATTTTGCGACCTCATCCGCTTTCAAATCTGCCAGGTTGTCGGCCGCACTGATCGTAACTGACGCGATATTGTTTCGGATAAACAGCCAGTGCGCGGCCCCGCCAATAAGCCCGAGAAACGGAACATCACCAAACCTCTTCCCCTTTTCATCCAGCTTGAAATGGACGTTGGCAATGGGGTGAAATTTGTCGGGCATCTTCTGGTCGGGGAAAAAACTTTTGAGGGTGGTCGGCGGCAGGGCAAAAATAATCCTGTCATTGGTGCTGTCCAGAACCACCTTTTCCTTGCCAAACACCAGCGCTTTTAAAACCGCGCCTTCGCCTTCCAGCCGGGTCAGGCGGGTGTTTAGTTTAACCTTTGCCCCCTTGCTTTTGAGGTATTTCAAGGCTGGATCCACTAGGCTTTCGGATAGGCCCTGTTTGGCGATCATCGGACGGCAAAATTTAGACCCCTTGAAAAACGTTTCCTTCATTACCGCTTCCAGCAAAATGGCTGACCCCTGACGGGGCGGGGTGTTCAAGACCGCCAAAGTCAACGGCTCCCAAAAGCGCTCGAAAAGTTTGCCGGAATTGCCCACGCAATCGCTGACGGTTTTTTTGTTGGTGGCGAAATAGATATTAAGCGCGCTTAAATATTCTATGGTGGTGGCGCCTGGAACATTACGCTTTTTATCAAACAACCAAAAAGGTAGCCGACCCTTTCCTGGCCGAACCGCCCATTTTTCCCCACTAACTAGATCAAGAAATGGAAATACCGCTTCCCCGGGGACCTCAAAGCTGTCTTTGGCATCAACGGTTTCAAGGTAATCTTCAACCGAACCATTGCCGCTCAGCATCAAATGGTTGCCGTTGTCAATTCTGGCTTTCAGGTTGCTGTCATAAAAGGAACGACAGCGCCCTCCAGCTTGGCCCGCGCCTTCGTACACAGTGACAGGAATATCTGATTTGGTCAGTTTGACCGCGGCCGCAAGTCCCGCCATCCCCGCCCCTATGATGTGAACGTGGGCCATGGGTTAACGAACCGAATATTTCAGGGCGATGAAGATTTTGGCCAGTTTGCTCAAAACTTTCTCAACCCCGGAGCGGGGTTTTTCGACAGCCTCCGGCGACCAGCCTCGGCGGATTAAACGTTTTAAAGTCCGCTGGTAGGCATCGCGCATAATCAGCGCTGGTTTAACCTTTTTTGGATCGCACTTTTTAAACGCCTGATCCGCCAACCGGAATTCTTCTGATGCCACCTCAGCCAACTCACGGCACAGCGCATCGAGGTTCTCATTTTTTAGAACCTCTTTCGGGTTAGTCGAAAAAATGCCGAATTTTTGCAAAAGATCACGGGGCAAATATAACCGGTCCCAGTCGGCATCTTCCCGAAGGTCGCGCAAGATATTGGTAATCTGCAAGGCCCGCCCCAGATGTTCGGCGGTGGTTTTACCCTCTTCACCGGCCTCGCCAAAAATCCTGATACATAAAAGCCCAACGGCAGAGGCAACGCGGGAAATATAAAGATCAAATTCGGCTCTGCTGGGGGCCTGGATCGGGCCTGTGGCATCCATTTCCATGCCTTCGATGATCGCCAGGTAGGGCTCTTTTTCAAGGCCATACATGGCGTTCGCAATTAAAAGTTCTTTGGTGATTACATCGGTTGGATTGGATTTAAAAAGGTCGGCAATGCGGCCTCGCCATTCATTTAATTGGGTAGATTTTTTAGCGCCATCCTCTTCACTGTCGGCGATGTCATCAACCTCACGGCAAAAAGCATAAACCGCGAAAATGGCACGACGTTTTTCGGCAGATAAGGAACGCATCGCCCAATAAAAAGACGTGCCCGCGACGCGGACCCGTTTTTCAATTTCACGTGCGGCATCGCCTGCCATTGCCGGTGTCTCCGTTAAAGTTAATGCTTGTCCTTAAAGGGGAAGGTGGCCTGCCGTCAAGAAAAGGCTGTTACTGGCCGTGGGCCTGTTGTTTCGTGGTGAGCTTTTCCATGCCCAGCGCACTCAAGGCAGTGTTGACAATATCCGCCGCTTGCATACCGGCATCGGTGTACATTTCAACCGGGCTGGCATGCGCAATAAAACGATCGGGCAGGAACATCGGGCGAATTTTAACGCCCTTGTCGATGGCGCCGGTTTGGGCAAGATGATTCAGCACAAATGAGGAAAACCCGCCGATTGCGCCTTCTTCGATGGTGATCAGAACTTCGTGCTCTTTGACCAGACGGTCGATCAAATCGGTATCCAGGGGTTTGGCAAAACGGGCATCGGCCAGCGTGGTCGAAAGCCCGCGCGCGGCCAATTCATCAGCCGCATTCATGCATTCCTGCAAACGTCCGCCGTAGGAAAGGATGGCAATTTTCGTGCCCTGACGGATAATCCGGCCTTTACCAATCTCTAAAACTTCACCGCGTTCCGGCAAATCAACCCCTATCCCGGCCCCTCGGGGGTAACGGAAAGCTATGGGCCCTTCATCGTGCGCAGCAGCGGTGGCGACCATGTGTTTTAAATCGGCCTCGTCGCCGCACGCCATCAAAACAAAGTTGGGCAAACAGCCAAGGTAGGCAATATCAAACGAACCGGCATGGGTTGGCCCATCCTGGCCAACCAGCCCGGCACGGTCCATAGCAAAGCGAACCGGCAGGTTCTGGATCGCAACATCGTGGACCACCTGGTCATAACCCCGTTGCAGGAAGGTTGAATAAATCGTTGCAAAGGGTTTCATCCCTTCACAGGCCAGACCGGCGGCAAACGTTACTGCGTGCTGTTCGGCAATGCCAACGTCAAAGGTTTTGTCGGGATGGGCTTTTTGGAAAATATCCAGACCAGTACCGGAAGGCATGGCCCCGGTGATGGCAACAATTTTCTTATCAGCATCGGCTTCCTGGATCAGGCTGTCGGCATACACCTTAGTGTAGCTGGGGGCGTTTGATTTTGATTTAACCGGGGTTCCGGAAACGACATCAAACTTCCCAACCGCGTGATATTTCTCAACATTGGGTTCCGGGAACGGGTGGCCCCTGCCCTTTTCGGTAATGATATGCAAGAGAATTGGTCCAGCATTTTTGCTGTCCCTAATGTTCTCCAAAATCGGCACCAGATGATCCAGATTGTGACCATCAACGGGACCTAAATGATAAAGCCCAAGTTCCTCGAATAACGAGCCGCCGGTTAAAATGGTTCTGGAATATTCATCGGCACGTTTGGCCATACCCTGAAGGCTTTCGGGTAAAATCTTGGCCATCTGCTTGGCAATATCCCTGAGCGACATGAAACCACGGGTTGACATTAACCGGGTCAGATGGTGGCTAAGCGCCCCCACGGCAGGTGCGATTGACATGCCGTTGTCGTTTAGAATCACCAGCATTTTTTGTGGGTGGAGCGCCCCGGTATTGTTCAGCGCTTCATAGGCCATCCCGGCGCTTGCAGCGCCATCGCCAATAACACTGATAACGTGGTTATCACCCTCGTTATAATCGCGGCCAATTGCATAGCCCAGACCCGCAGAAATTGAGGTCGAAGAATGCGCAGCGCCAAAGGGGTCAAACTCACTTTCTGTCCTTTTCGTAAAACCATAAAGCCCGTCTTTTTGACGGATGGTGCGGATCCGGTCACGCCGGTTGGTCAAAATTTTGTGCGGATAAGCCTGATGGCCAACATCCCAGATAATCTTGTCCCCGGGCGTGTTAAAAACATAATGGAGTGCCACGGTCAGCTCAACCACGCCAAGGCCAGCGCCCAAATGGCCACCGACGCTGGAAACTGCGTCAATGGTTTCGGCTCTTAGTTCGTCTGCCAGCTGCCTGAGTTGGCTTTGCTCAAGCTTTTTCAAGGCCTTAGGATTAGGAACCTTGTCCAGCAATGGTGTATTAACGGTCATATTATTCTCTGCCTCTACC
>JAZFRG010000153.1:0-2476 GCA_036445535.1 Sphingomonadales bacterium | reverse complement strand
TAAGATTAGCTTTTCATAATTGGGCGAGGCTTTTCAGGAAAAGACTGGACCAGGATTTTGTCATCGAAATTAAAAAATAAAGGAGAAGATTATGTCTAAAACTAAAATCATTACCCTTGTATTTGGGGCCCTTTTAATGGGGTGCAGCACCTCGGCCCCGGTTAGGATTGGTACCGATTATAATCCGGAGGTCGACATCGCCTCCTACCAGACTTTTTCATGGATTGCTGACCGGGCCTATATTCGAACAAAGACTTTTTTAGCTGATTCCAGTCGCGATCGAATTCAGGCCAACATCAGAAATGAACTTACCGCCAAAGGGTATACATTTGTTTCTGACCCCCAAGAGGCTGATTTTGTGGTTTCCTTTACGGTTGGTAGCAGGAAAGAGATTAGTGCGACGTCTTATCCCACCTATTACCGGAGTGGGTGGACCTGGGGTGCCTCTTACTGGGGGGGCGGGGGCGTTTACGCTGTTGGAACTTATCAACCTGGAACCAGGTATACCGGAACCAATGTGACAGTCAAAGAGTATGTCGAAGGTCAATTGGCGATTGATATTTTTGACGTCAAAGCTCATGAACCAGCCTGGCATGGCACAATTTTATCTGAAATTACTATTAAAGACCGCCGCAATCCCAGACCTTTGATTGATAAAGCCGTTGCTACCATAATGGCTGAATTTCCGCCTAACTAACATGGGGCCCCAGGTTTTCTTGAACACCTTCTTTTAGGTGTTATTAATTATGAAAAACCCACTCGCCACCCTCTTCGCGGCATATGGTGGCTTCTAAAACCCTTTTCTCATCATTTTTTAAAAGGAGATAATGCCGGTTGGTCATGCATTCACGTTCTGACAATTGAAACCGTCTCAAAAGTTTTACCGCTCCGGAATTCCCTGAAGCGGGGTTTTTCCACTTTAAAACCGTATCTACAGTTTCATTTTCCATTTTTCCCCGAGCGGTTTCTTTCATGAGTTCGATGTCCTCCAATGTTAGTCCCTCCGGAAGAATTTCTGTAAAACCCCGGTATTGGGCTACCACTTGACCATCAAATGAAAAAGTCATGAAAAAGCCAAGAATGGCAAACTGGATATAGGGTTTTGTTTTTTTGTAAAAATTCATTGAATCTCTTTTAAGAATTTTTCTGAATCATTTATCAAAGCCATTAACGGCTTTCTTTCTTTTATAGATTCTTTTTAATAAAAGCCATGTTTTAGTGCATTGGTATTTCCTGTGGGGGCACCTGAGCCAAGAGCTCCCTCGGGTTTCCGACACCGTTTTTTTTTATTTTCTGCAGGGAATATGCATAAGGTTCCTTTGCTTGTTTGATTTTGTTTCAACATTACCAACAATTGCTTGCCCTCCTTGGCGGTGGCTCATTAGCAAATGCCTTTCAATTTGTTGGGACCATCGGGGTGACGCTGTTTTTCATACACTTGAAGGACGAATAAAGAATAAGCTTGCTCAGGTTGATAATCTAGAGCTTTTGATTAAAACCTGGTCATGGGCCACTTGGACTGCAATCAAGTGGATTGAGGCTAAAACCACGATGATCATTAAAGATTTGTCCCCAAACAAAATCCTACCAAATTTTGTGTTAGACTGAGATTGGTTAAAAAGTGAGGTTAAAATGGTAGAAACCAAGGATTTTTTAATTCATCCTCCACAAGGGCTAAACCCGGAACAACGTTTTATTTTTGAGGGGATTGGGTATTCAATTCAGGGAATAGAAATTGCCTTTAAAAGGTTGGAAAAGGGGTCTTTAAATTTCATCAAGGATTCAACTGAAATAACAGATCAAGACCGCACTGAATTGTTTCTAGATGTTTGGTCAATTATTGATCGAGCAGATGCATTAATCCAACTTATCACTAGAGAAGAAGCTCGCTTTTCTACTTCGGTTACCAAACAGTTTATTTTAGACCATTCCGCTGCCAGAAATCTTCGGAATTATATGGATCATTTGGCTGGGAATATAAGCAACATAGTTAATTCTAAAAAAAGATGGCCCCCAATATATGGGGCTTTAAGTTTTGTCTCGGCTCACCCCAACGAAAAAGGTGAAATTGAAGAAGCTGTTGTTATTCTTGTAACTTCCGGAAGTTTTAAAGATAAATCTACTCTTCCAGTTGTTAACCCTGCCGGCAGGGAATTAAAAATTCCGGTCGGGCTTTTTCAAATTTCCGCTTTCGATCAAACATTATACATAAGCAAACTGTATGAAGATGTTAAAAAAATTCGCGAGTTTTTTGAAAGTAAAATAGCCCCTTCTGCGCGTAAAATGATTACTGAGGAGGCTACCAAAAAGGGAGTGGATATAGAGGAAGCCCTTAGCCCATCCATGGAAGGGCTACATGTTATGATGAAAGTCAAATTTAATTCAGATTAAAATCCTACTCTTGCAAATTCTAACGCTCCCCCGCCGAATTCCCTTGCTATTAATGCTCATTTATGAGAATACCTCCCGACTTCGC
>JAZFRG010000152.1:0-3612 GCA_036445535.1 Sphingomonadales bacterium | reverse complement strand
TTTGGCAGCTGTTTTTCGCCGATAATGTTTGTCGCCGAATATCACGCTGGAAAATGGGATGGGGGCAAGATTGTTCCCTACGGCCCGCTTCCGATTTACCCTTCAGCCAAGGTCCTGCATTACGCCCAGTCTATTTTTGAGGGTTTCAAGGCCTATTTCGTTTACCAGAACAGGCCGCAGCTTTTCAGGGCAGGGGAAAACTTTAAAAGGCTCAACCGCTCCGCAGAGCGGCTTTCGATGCCCGAGGTACCAGAGGACCTGTTCTTTGACGGCTTGAAAGCCCTGGTTTCCCTAAGCACCCCGCTAATACCAAAGGAGCACAATTCCTCGCTTTACCTCCGCCCGGTTTATTTTGGCACTACGGGTGAACTGGGCATTGGCCCGGCCGGCGATTACACGCTTGTAATTCTGGCCTCCCCCTCGGCGCTTTATTCGAAGGGGGCTATCAGGGTTTTGATCGAGCGGGAAAATGTCCGCGCCGCGCCCGGCGGTACCGGCCATGTCAAGGCCGCCGCAAACTATGCCAGCACCCTGCATTCCACCGCCCATGTTGCCGAATACGGCTGCCGGATGGGGCTGTGGCTGGACCCCATAAACCGGGAAGATATCGAAGAGTTTTCGGGGATGAATTTCTTTTGTGTCATCGATGGCGAACTGGTTACGCCAAAACTGACGGGGACCTTGCTGCCCGGTATTACCCGGGCATCGATCTTGGAAATCGCCAGGTACCTGGAAATCCCGGTCCGCGAAACAGCGGTGAAAATAACGGATTTATTGGCGGCGATTAAATATGGTGCCTGTACGGAAGCTTTTGGCGCCGGGACCGCGGCGATCATCACCCCGATTGCGGCCCTGGTTGAGCACGATAAAAGTGATTACCCATTGCCGAGTGCCCCGGGCCCGGTCTCTGAGCGGCTTCGTGAAGCGCTCCTGGACCTGCAAGAGGGCCGTACCAAAGACCCCTTCGGCTGGATGATGGATGTTTAAGGGCTTAAACCTTGTACCCGGCTGATTTTTACGCCATTCTGGTCGCCTCGGGGTCGCCTTGGACTTTATCTTCTGGATATTTGTTTATCGCTATGGACCAATGTTGGGGAATGCAAAATGAATCTTAACCAAGTCACACTGCCGGCCGGCGATATGCCTGCTTCAATCCGCTTTTATCAATGCCTTGGGCTTAACCTGATTGTCCAAAGCCAATCGCGTTATGCCAGGTTTGAGGCCCCGGACGGAGATTCTACGCTGTCCATTCACCTGGCCGAGGAGGGCACGCCGCCCTCAACCACGATCATCTATTTTGAAGTCCCGGACGTAACCGCTACCGTGAAAACCCTGGAGGCCAAAGGCATCGCCTTTAACCAGCCGGTCACCGATCAAAGCTGGCTCTGGAAAGAGGCGCGGCTTTCTGACCCCTTCGGCAATCCAATCATCATCTACTTCGCCGGTAAAAACCGCAAAACCCCACCGTGGCGCCTGGAGTAGGGGGGTATTCGCCCAATCAGGATTGCCACCCAACTCACATGACCAACTCAAAATCGAGGCTTTTGATGGGGACCCCGTTGGCGAGGATTTCAAGACGGTGGGTGCCGGGATAATAAACCCGGGTGGTGATTTTCCTGATCGGGTGTTTTTTATTGGCGTTTAGCTTTGCACGCGGACCCAAAGTCAGAATTTTCCATTTGAAAACCTTGGGCGAGGTTCGGCCGTTGGCCTTTTGGTGGTGGATGATAAAATCAAGGATCAGCGGTTGTTCTTGATCCGAAGTTGAGGCCAGCGACAACTCGAATTCCAAAGCATCGCCAAAAGTCACCCGCGGGGTAAGGATTTCCAGTTTTTCCAAGGTTAGCGCTGGCGGGCGATAACTGAGAGCCCTAAGGGTCTTTTGGGGCCCCTGCTTGATCAGGCTGCGGCAGGCATGGCGGACCAGCCTTTGCCGGTTTTTAGAGGCGTTTTTGAGCCAAAGCCCGGCGATATCAGCAACAAGATCGGGGTGATCTTTGGCAATATCATTAAGATTATTAGCCACCGAGCGACGGACGTACTCCTCATCGTCGTCCTTGAGCGCCTCCAAAAGCGGCAAGAGAGGGGCCGGGTCGGCGATAAAGGCCGGCAGCCGCATCGCCCACGGAAGCCGCGGCCTTGTGCCCTCAGATACCAGGCGGCGGACATGCTGGTTGGGGTCGCTGGTCCACTTCTGGAGCAGGGCAAGCGTTTTTTGCGGCTCTTCAAGAAGGAAAAAACGAATACCAAATTCCGAACTTCCACGTTTGGTCAGGGCTTTGAAAAGCTCCATCGAAACATCAAAATAATTTTTTCCGTAAAGCCCTACATAAGTGTTCATGGGCATAGTCGCCCAGCCGGAAATCCCAGTCTCATCGGTCCCGGTACTGCCAAAACCACTGGCATCATCCCGGGCCAGGCTGGCCAGCATGATTGCCGCCGCGGTTTCAAAATCCTTTGGCAAAAAAGAGACCAGCGCTTTTGTAATCTGGTCCGACCGGGCTTTTAGCTCCAGGGCCTCAAGATTATCTGTCGCCATAGTTATAAAACCAGCCGGATCAAAATCCGCCGAAACCCTGGCTAAATGCCCGGCCATGGTTTCTATTATTTCCCTGTTAAAGAGGTTTTTAAACGGTTCTGCCATAAAATTCCTTGAAAATTCAGTTTACCCAAACAACCTTTATTCGCGTTGTCATTTCTCCGCCCAGTCAAGACCACCGGTCTCGATATTGAACCAGGCGCCGAGCAAGGTGAGGTTTCCTGCCTTAACCGCTTCGCTAATAAAAGGATAGCTTTCAAGGTTATCCAAAGATTGCCGGACGTTGGCTTTTTCCAGGTGGGTTTGAAGTTCGCCATTTGAAGCCCCTTGATGGTCTTTATAAACCTTGTCACGGGCCGCAGACATCAGCTCAACCCAGGGGCCAATGAAGTCACCAACCGGGTGATCTTCCCCCGATGCCAGGCTGGCGGCAACGCCCCCGCAACCGGAATGTCCAAAAACAATAATATATTTTATTTTCAAAGACTTAACGGCGAACTCTAAAGCAGAAGAAGTGCCGTGATAGCCGCTGCTTTCTTCAAATGGAGGTACGATATTGGCGACATTTCGAACCATGAATACTTCACCCGGATTGGCATCAAAAATCGTCGACGGGTGGACCCTCGAATCAGAGCAGCCGATAACCATCACCCGCGGTGCCTGGCCCCGGGCCAGATGCGCGATCTTATCCGCGCCGCCGCTTTCGCGAAACCGCCCATAGCCCTCAATAAGAAAATCAGGAACCTTCACTATTTTCCCCTTGGTAGTTTTGCTTTATCTTTTATGGCATTATCGCCCCCGGACAGAAAGGGAAAAGCAATGCTGGACATCAGGAAAATTGACCACGTCGGGATCAGAGTTACCGATAAAACCACGGCAATCCCGTTTTATGAGCTTTTAGGGTTCAAACTTATTACCGATATCGGGTTTGAGCAGGGCCATCCGATTATCCTGCAGCATGGGAGCGGGATCGTTTTAAACCTCTTGGGGCCGGGCACGGCGCACGCAGACCGCAATGTCCTGATGGACATCGAGGCCAAATACCCCGGCTATACCCACATCGCGCTCCGGGT
>JAZFRG010000151.1:0-6136 GCA_036445535.1 Sphingomonadales bacterium | reverse complement strand
TATATCAATGCCCGGCGCGTCGAAATGTCGGCAGTAAAGGGCGGAAAACTAGCTGAGCTGGCGGCCCCGGCAGAGGTTGTAACGCTGATAACATCAGATGTAGCGGGCGATGACCCGGCAATTGTCGGCTCTGCGCCCACCGGCGGGGGGGATGTCGTTTTATCCGCCGATCACATGCTGGCGGCGGTTAGAGGCGAAGCCCTGGCCCGAGGAATTGCCGTCACCAATTTGGGTCAGGTCACCGGCGAGGCCCGTGAGGTTGCCCTGGAACATACCAACTTGGTTCTGAGGGACGACGGCGCGCGGCCGCATTTGATTATCTCTGGCGGCGAAACCTCGGTAACGGTTAAGGGCGATGGAAAAGGCGGTCGAAATACCGAGTATGCTTTAGCGCTGGCGATTGGCCTTGAAGGGGCGCCGGGCATTTATGGCCTGGCCATTGATAGCGACGGCCATGACGGCACCGGACCGTTCGCCGGGGCCCAGTTTGACCCGCACACCCTTTTGCGCGGCGTTAAGAAGGGCTTGGTTCATGAAAAGTCCTTAAATAACAATGACTCAGGGTCTTTTTTTAAAGTTGTAGATGGGCTCATTGAAACCGGTCCTACCTTCACAAATCTAAACGATCTTCGGATGATTTTACTGGTATAGGGGAAAGATGAATAAAGAAGCAGATATGGTCCTCCATTTTTGGTTCGAAGAATGCGAACCCGTTAAGTGGTGGAAAAAGGACCCGGATTTTGATTATGAGATCAAGGAGCGCTTTAAATATCTGATGAGCAAGGCCGAAAAGGGCAAACTGGATAATTGGGCGGATGCCCCAAAAACCGCCCTGGCGCTGATTTTGCTTCTGGATCAGTTCCCCCGTAATGCCTTTAGGGACACCCCCCAGGCCTTTGCCACCGACAAAAAAGCCCGTTCCCTGACCCGGATCATGCTGCGCCGGGGGCATCTTGAAGAACTTTCCCTTAATGAATGCATCTTTTCCATTATGCCGCTTGAGCACAGCGAAAACAAAGTCGACCAAGAGCTTTGCGTTGAGTTGATCGGTGCCCTTGGCAGTGAAAACTACCTGAATTACGCCCTGGCCCACAAAAAGGTCATCGACCGTTTTGGCCGTTTTCCGCACCGCAATGCCATCCTGGGCCGCGCCAATACCCCGGAGGAAGAAGAGTATTTAAACCAGCCCGGGTCGGGGTTTTAGGAGTCTTTTCACCCTCACCCTATCCCTCTCCCATCAAGGGAGAGGGGATAAATTAGCTACTTCCTCTCCCCTCCGTGGGAGAGGATTGAGGTGAGGGGGTAAATGAAAAACCGTTTGCTTTTCTACCTAAGTCGATTTTCGACATAGGATGACATGTCCTGATGTAAAATGTGAGGGCAGGGTATTTTGTTCATCCCGCGTTCAAGTTTTGGGACTATGTTTAAGACAGGAGGGTCTGTTATGAAAAAATTTCTTTTTTTGCTTATTTTGGTTGGGTTGGGTTCACCGGCCTTAGCCGCAAATTGGCCTGAAGACCCCAATATTGAAACCGTTTTCCTTACAAAAGAAAAGGTTTTGGAATTATGGTTGGGTAGCTCTGCCATTCCTGATCCCAATGACCCTTACAACGCATGGGATGCCTATGGTTATGAAAAAATTAATAAGGAGACAAAAGAGGTCTTAGAACGAAATTTTACCTTTTATGCCTATTTGGAGCAAACCTCATCAAGGGTGTGGCGGTCTATTTTTATTAATGTAAGAGTAACCTCTGGTTTTGTTAACCTTAGAGAATTTTGCAATCAAGAATACCTTAAGGCAGAAAAAAATCCTGCTTGCACCAGAAACGTTGGAACAAAAACATTTGTAAATCCCCTTGGCGAGCCTCTGAAAACAAAGGATCAATTAAAGGGTTCTGATTTTACCATGGTCGCAGATATTGAAGAATTTAGAACGGTTTGGCTTATAGATTTTTTAGCGGCCCTGAAACATGCTGAAATAGGGAAGGAAATTGAGGTAGGAGGAATTACTTTCAAAAAATGGGCCAAGGAAAGTGAGGATTTTCAGGGTTTTGACGAATGGAAAAACCAAAACAAAAATTATAAAATTACTCTAGCTAAAAAAGGGGGCTTGGAAGGGAAACCTTGGGGTTATATGGTTCGCTTTTGCGATTTTTTAGAAGGAGTAGGGAAGTGTAATAGTAAAAATTATTATTTTCCTACCGTTTGGGTCTACTTTATTTCTCCAACTGAGGTTCAGGTGGAATTTTGGCTTGGGATTTCCTAGGTGAACTAAGCTAAAACTTTAAATTTCCCAAAACCTTCCTATCTATATAAGATATCCTGCGCAAAGAGAGGGAGGTGACAGCTATGACTGCATTCTGGATTTTCCTAGGCCTTGTGGCCTTAATTATTTTCTACGCCATCGCTATTTACAACAAATTCGTCAGGCTTCGCGTCAATGTCAACGAGGCCTGGTCGGACATCGAAGTGCAAATGAAACGGCGCTATAATCTGGTGCCCAACCTGGTTTCCACCGTTAAAGGCTACGCCAAGCACGAAAAAGGCACCTTTGAGGCGGTGACTAAAGCAAGAACCGCGGCGATGGCGGCCGGCAACGACCCGGCCAAAGCTGGCGCTGCCCAGGGTTTGCTGACCGGGGCGCTGAAAACCCTGTTCGCGGTTGCCGAGGCTTATCCGGCGCTTAAGGCCGACAAGGGCTTCCAGGAGCTGCAGGCCGAGCTGTCCGAGCTTGAGGATCATATCCAAAAAGCCAGACGTTTCTATAACGGCAACGTCAGGGAGAACAACACGCTGGTGGGTCAGTTCCCGCCGAACCTGATTGCGCGCTCGTTCAACTTCATCAAGGCAGAATTTTTTGAGCTTGGTGAGGCCGAAGCCGCCGCCGTCAAACAAGTCCCCAAAGTGGAATTTTAGACCATGGGGGTCTTGAGGGGGTTACTGGTACTGATATTTCTAGGCGTTGGGCTGCCGGCCCTCGCCGAAGAAGTCGTCATATCCTTTGACAGCACCATAATCGTCGGTGAGGACGGCGGGCTGGAAGTAACCGAAATTATAAAAGTACGCGCCGAGGGCGACCAGATCCGGCGCGGCATCTTTCGGGATTTCCCAACCCATTACCGGGCGGGTGGCCAAACCTTCTCGACCACCTTTGAGGTCCACTCCGTGACCCTTAACGGCGGGCCGGTCAATTGGGTGACGGAAGGCATGAGCAATGGCACCCGGGTTCGGGTCGGTTCGGCCAATACCTTTTTAAACCCCGGCGAATATACCTATACCTTCAAATACCGCACCGAGCGCCAGCTTTTCTTTGGCGCGGGCTTTGATGAGCTTTACTGGAACGTCACCGGGGATGCCTGGGGGTTTCCTATTTTGTCCGCCAGTGCCACCGTGCTTATCCCTGACGGTGCAGTTGTTGACCAAACCCGGTCTTTTATCGGGAAATCCGGGAATGACCAGCTGGGGGGAAGGGTTAGCCACGATAGTGAACGACAAGTAACGTTCAATGCCGGAAAAAGATTGAACCCCTTTGAGGGCATGACCATTGTCGTTACCTGGCCCGAGGGGTTTATTTACAGGCCTTCCACGGCTGAGGTGGCGGGTAATTTTATTGAAGATAATCTGGCGCAAATTATTGCCTACATTGGCTTCCTGATGATCCTGCTGTATTTTTATATGGCTTGGCGGCAAGTCGGTAAGGACCCGGACGGCGGGGCGATTTATGCCCGGTACGGACCGCCAACCGGGATTTCACCGGGGGCCATGAGCTACGTTGAAAAACGCGCCTACCGCCAGCGCTCTTTTACCGCCGCGATTGTCAACATGGCGGTCAAGGGCTACCTGACCATTGAAGAAAAGAGCAAAAAGAAATTTATCCTGAAAAAAACCGGGAAAACGGTGCGCCTTGCCGAGGGCGAACAGGCGGTCGCCGATAAACTGTTCGGCCCGTGGCGGGATGAAATTGAAACCCACCACACCAACCACAGCGAATTTGCCAGCGGTATGAGCGCCCAGAAAAAAGTTTTTGAGAAAAACCACGAAGGCGTTAATTTTATCCGCAACCAGAAGCATTTCTGGATCGGCGCGGGGATTAGTATTGTCGTGGTTTTGCTGGCGGTCATCGCCTCCATGAACAAGGGCGGGGTCGGCATCCCCCTTAGCGTCGGGTTTATAGCTTTTTATGGCCTGATTATTTTTGCGCTCCGTAAAAAAGCCAGCGTCTTCAGGCGTGCCGGAACGGTTGGCAAGAAAATCAGCATTCTGTTTTTGTTTATCTTTCTCGGCACCCATTTCATGGGCATGGCGGGCTCTCTGGTGATGATGAACTTTTTCATTATCGTGCCCTTTGTCCTGATCATAGCATTAAATATTCTGTTCTATAATCTTCTGGAAAAACCCACCCTGGAGGGGCGGCGTCTTATGGATGAGATTGAAGGTTTCAAGAAATACCTGAGCGTGGCTGAAAAGGACCGGCTGGAATTTCATACCGGTGAGATCACCCCGGAAGTTTTTGAAAAATTCCTGCCCTTTGCCATCGCGCTGGGCGTTGAAAACAAGTGGGGCAAGGCCTTTGAGCGCTCGATGGTCATGGTCGGCAATGACCCAGGCGTCTACCACCCGGTCTGGTACTATGGCCATGGTTTCAGAAGTTTTTCCGGCAACGACGGTTTTGCCGCAGGCTTTGGCGGTGCCTTTGCTGGCTCGATCTCCTCGGCCTCGACCCCGCCCTCGCAATCAGGCTCCGGTGGCGGTGGTTTCGCCGGTGGTGGCGGGGGTGGCGGCGGTGGCGGCGGCTGGTAAATTGAAATTAATTCAGTTTTGGGTTAACATGCCGGAATGGATTTCTCTTCCATAGGATTATTCATAAGTTTTGCGCTCCTGGTGATCGCGGCTTTCGCCTTGGGCTGGAATATGCGCCACAATTATGCCCACGGCGCCAAGCTTAGAATTTCCGCCGAGATTGTCGAAAAACCCAAAAACAAATCCGAAAGCTTAAAAGGCAAATACATTGTCGTTTCGGTTTTCAACGAGGGCTCTAAAAAACTTCAAATTACCGCACTTTGGGCGGCAAATATTTCATTCTTCAGGAAGCTCCTTTTAAGGGGGACTGGCAGGCGGCTTAAAACCTTGCCGCTTTTCCAGCTGCCCAAGGATGTTCTGCCGGGTGAGAAAGTTGAGCTTTTTTTGCCCTTCCATGAGGATTGCTTTTTAAACGAAAAGTTCAACAAACTCGGGATCATGGATTCTTTTGATCGCGAGCTTTGGGTGCCGTCAAGCCAACTGTCGGGTTTTTATGAAGAATACGAAAAAGCTTTTCACCCCCACTAACGCTTAATGCCCGCTTTACTTCGACCCCCCGCCATGCCAAAAATCCCCCCATGATTCCAAGGCCTTTTTTTCAGCAAAGTAACCCCAATCTTCGGAAGGTTGGCTGGTGGCTTATGATCGTAGCTTTGATGGTGTTTTTGATAATCATGGTCGGCGGCGCAACCCGGCTGACCCAATCGGGGCTCTCGATTGTGGAATGGAAACCCTTGTCGGGAACTTTCCCGCCGTTCTCTACCGAAGCCTGGCAAGAGGAATTCAGTGCTTACAAAGCCTATCCGGAATACCAGCAGCGGGGCCAGGACATGACGCTTGAGGATTTCAAGGGGATTTACTGGTGGGAATATTCGCACCGGCTGCTGGGTCGGCTTATTGGCCTGATGTTTGCCCTGCCGCTGCTCTATTTTCTCCGCAAAGGGTGGATCCCGAGAGAAATGAAAATGCGCATGTTTTTCCTGCTCGCCTTGGGGGCCGGGCAGGGGTTACTCGGCTGGTACATGGTCCAGTCCGGGCTGGTCGATCGACCATCGGTGAGCCATTACCGGCTAGCCGCGCACTTAAGTTTAGCGGTTCTGGTGTTCGCGGTCCTGATGTGGACGGCCTGGCAATTCCTGGAGGCGCGCCAGTTTGAAGCACCCCAGGACCGGGCCTTTGGTGGCTTCACCCGCGGGCTTTTGGGGTTCGTTTCTCTGCAGCTCATATACGGCGCCTTTGTCGCCGGCCTCGATGCCGGGCTGATTTATAATGAATTCCCGCTGATGGGCGGCCAGGTTTATCCGACCGAAATGTGGGCGCTAAATCCAGGGACCGC
>JAZFRG010000150.1:0-2533 GCA_036445535.1 Sphingomonadales bacterium | reverse complement strand
AGCTTTCGACTAGGGATATCCAAATCATAGCTCTTCCTTGCGGGGAGACCCTTCTTGCCTTGCTAGCCGTCTACCTAAGTCATCAAAGGGTCTCCCCGCTCTTATTTTGCCTATTCCCAAAAGAAAGAGGCGCCGAGGGGATCGGCGCCTATTAAAAGGACGAAAATTGAAAGGCAGGGGTAAAACCTCTCAATAAGGGAATTAGGGATCGTCCCTTTTTGAACCAGATGCTGATAATTGAGGAGAAGACTGGCTCAAAATCAAAGCCTTCCTGGCACGTTCAACTCTTAAGGCCCCAACGAGGGGGAGAGAGGAAACAGAGAGAGTCAAAATAAGGACCATAAGAATTTCCAAACCAGTCATTTAAAGTCTTCTCCTTTCATCCATCAGCGATGATTCGACTTTAAAATAACAAAATCACCCTGAACAAAACCTGAGCGGGGTGTTCATATTTGGTTCATGTAATTTGGTGGGTTCCTCCAATAAAATGGGGCCCCGGGAAGGGGCCCCAAGTGCAGGCCAGATTAGGGGGAAACCCGGCCTGATTTCTTACCCGCGCTAGCGCCGGTACCGGGCTAGGCGCCTGGGGATTTTAATGTGGCCGAAGCTATCGGCGATGCGTTCAATTGCCTTGAAGCGCAACTTTGGCACGATATTACCGGTGCCCCTCTTGCGATAGCGGACGCCATCGCCATTGATAGTGCCGAAAAACACACCCAACAATTCAACAGCGCGTTCGGCTTTCTCTAACTTGCCGCCAGAACTATTGTGATACCTGCTCCGGGGGCCCAGGGGCTGGGTCACCTCACCGTAGATGCGGTCGCGGTAGATGGTTTTGCCTCCGGCCTTGATTTTGATTTTGTAATCGTAAGCCATCGACGCATAGCCACCCCGGTTTCTTCGACCCCGGCGGTCATATATCTCAGGGGTCGACATATAGCCATTGACCCAAACCGTAACGTCGGCATAGCGGCGTGAATAAACAATATTGATATAAGGGTTATAGGCCTGGAGATGTTTACCAATCGCCCGCTCTAGCTGGCGGTCGCCAGCATCGATATAAAGGTCGACAACCTGCTTGCCATATCCACGGCCGCGGCCTTCGCGGTGGTCGGCCAGCGCTTCTGTTGCGATAAAACTTGCGCCTATTGTTCCCAGCGCCATTGCGGAGAACAAATATGTTTTATAGGTCTTCATGGTGTTTCTCCTTTTTTTTATTCTGGAGAAACTTTACCAGGACCCGCCTGAACGGGGCCTGAGCAATTTGTTCAGGCGCGGTTCAGCGAAACCGGGCAGAAATGAGGCAGAAAAAATGGCGGGTGGACGATCGGCCAGACCAAAAAAACCCCTGCCGGGATTAAATCAGGCGGCCGTGGCAGTGTTTATATTTTTTGCCAGAGTTGCACGGGCATGGGGCATTCCTTGAAACCTTGCCCCAGGTTGACGGATCCGCCGGGTTTTTTGGCTGGGCGGCCTTTTGGGCCGCCGCCATGGCCAGGGTACCAACCGGTGGAACTGCAGTGTTTTCCCCGGTCCTGGGATCAATATGCTGAGGCCGCAAGGGCTTTTGTTCCTGTTTGATCGCCAGCGGCCCCTGTTCAACCCGGAATTCAATGTGCGCCAGCATTCTTGAAATATTTTCCCGCACTTTGCCCAATAAAGCCTCAAACAGAGTGAAGCCTTCGGTCTTGAACTCGTTTAGGGGATCGCGCTGGCCGTAGGCCCTGAGTGTCACCACTTTTCGCAGGTGTTCGAGGGTTGATAAATGGTCCTTCCAGTCGTGATCAAGGGTTCTCAGCAGCAAGCTTTTTTCAACATGGCGCCATTCATCGGCACCGTAGTTTTCAACCTTTTTGGCAATCTGGGCATCGGTTAACTTGGTAATGCGGTCGGTTAATTCCTGCTCTTCAACACCTTCCTCTTTCATCCATTCGGTCAAGGGAAGATCGATATTGAAAACCCGTTTAATTTCAACACCCAGGCCCTTGATATCCCATTCCTCCGGGTAGGTTTTGGGGGGAATATGGGTGAGTACGATATCTTCAACGGTCTCTGCGCGCATATCGCTGACAGTGTCTGACACTTCCTTGGCATCCATAATCTCAAGGCGTTGTTCGTAAATCGCTTTTCTTTGGTTATTCATGACATCATCGTATTTAAGGATATTTTTGCGTTGTTCGTAATTGCGTTCCTCAACTTTGCCCTGGGCCTTTTCAATCGCCATGTTGATCCACGGGTGGATGATTGCCTCGCCCTCTTCCAGGCCCAGCTTGACCAGCATCGCGTCCATTTTTTCCGGACCGAAAATACGCATCAGGTCGTCTTGGAGCGAAAGATAAAATTTCGATTTGCCGGGATCCCCCTGGCGCCCTGAACGGCCCCGCAACTGGTTATCAATTCGCCGGCTTTCGTGGCGTTCGGTGCCGATCACGTAGAGGCCGCCAGCCTCCAGCACGCGCTTTTTGTTTTCCGCAATCTCGCTTATGATCTTTTCAATCATCTTGGCCTTTTTCTTTTCATCCTCAATCGGATC
>JAZFRG010000149.1:0-5671 GCA_036445535.1 Sphingomonadales bacterium | reverse complement strand
ATGCTTATCTGCAGGCTGCGGGTTTGGTGAACGACCACACCGTAGATTGTTTCAGATATAAAGAAGGTTAGAGCCTATAGCGCGCCGGATTTTTTTGCTTTGGTAAAAAGCCAGAAAAAGAAAGCGCCGTTCAGAGCCAGCCCAAGATAACCAACTTCCGGGCCGAAAAGCGCGGTGTTTTCAATCCCCAGCGCGCCAACCTTTGTGCCAAAGCCAAAAAGCCCATAAGCAAAAGCATTCCAGACCGCGTGGCAAACGCTGGAGACAATAACCGAGCCCGAGATCAGGCGCATCAGCCCCCAGATTAGCCCCATCAATAAGGCATTAACCAGATAAACCGGGACCTGGGCCCACGGTAGGCCATAATCTGTGCCCGAGGTTACTGCGGGAACATGCCAGGCGGTAAATAACAGGCTAGTGATTATCAGGATTTTGATTTCACTTAGTTTTGCCTGCTTAAAAGCACCCCAAAGCCAGCCCCGGAAAAATCCCTCCTCGGTCAGGATTACCATCAAAACGCCGAGCGATGATCCAATTGCTATGTTCCAAAAGTGGATGTCCCACCCGGTTTCACTCAGCGAAAAATCTCCTGAAAAATAGGCGGCGGCTGCGGCAAGGCTTAAAACAACCGCTGGGTAGGAGAGCGCCATCGCATAATGCTTTGGTTTTCCAAGTGTCAGACCAATCTCGGTTCTGGATTGGCGCTGGATCAACCAGAAAATAAGAGTGAGGGCAATCAAAGGAAGGGCGCTGTACATCCAGTAACCAGTAAAATCCATGGTTGCCGTTATGGCGATGGCAACTGCTACGGCTAGGAGTGGAAGTTTGATGTTGTTCATAAACTGCCCCCGTTTTTATGTATCGAAACTATATATATCAAACATATATATCTGGCAAAGTCAAGGCGACAAGAAAAATCCCAGGGGACCCGGGCCCTTTAATAAGCAAACGAAATTTAATCCACCTGGCTTTCAATCCATTCAAGCACCCGCGCTTCGACAACCTTCATCGGCATCGGGCCTTTGCCGAGGACCACTTCGTGGAATTCACGGATATCAAAATTCTCGCCAAGCGCTGCTTCGGCAAGGGCGCGAAGTTCCTGGAATTTCAGCATGCCGAGTTTGTAGCCGAGCGCCTGGCCGGGCCAGACCGCATAGCGTTCAATTTCCGAAATTACGCCGGAGCGGGCGGAGCCGGTCACTTCTGCCATGTAGTCAATGGCCTGTTCGCGGGTCCAGCGCTTGTAGTGCATGCCGGTGTCAACCACCAGACGCACAGCCCTATAAAGCTCACCGTGCAAGCGGCCCAGATTGCCAAAGGGGTCGTCCTCATAGACGCCCATTTCCTCGGCCAGGTTTTCAGAATACAGCGCCCAGCCTTCAGAAAAACTGTTGTAGGCACCAAGCCTTCTGAACAAGGGCCGGTCGGTGGCGGTTACCGCTTGAGCAACCTCAAAATGATGCCCGGGCAGGGTTTCGTGATAGGTCAGGGTGGGCATTTGCCACGATGGGGTTTCGGCAGTATCGCGCAAATTAACCCAGAATATGCCTGGCCGCGAGCCATCCATTGAGGGGCCGTCATAAAACCCGCCGGGCGCGGTTGCTTCGCTTTGCTTGGGAAATCTTTTGACGATAACATCGGCTTCAGGGATGGTGATGAAATAGGCCGGCAACCTGGCCTTCATATCGTTTAAATGCGCGTTCAAATCTTCAATCAGCTTTAATTTTCCAGCTTCGGTGTTGGGATAAATAAACCGGGCTTCGGTTCCGAGCGCCAAAAGCCGTTCGCCAACGGACCCCTCTGTGTAGCCTTCCGAGATCAGGATATCGTCCATGATCCGGGTGATCCGGCTAACCTCGGCGAGGCCAAGCTGGTGAATTTGCTCAGGGGTTAAATCGGTATCGCCCATGGCGGCAGCCATTTTCACATAAAGCGCATCGCCGCCGGGCTGAGCCCAAAGCCCGGCATCGTCACGGGACCTAGGGCGTTGGGCGTTAAAAACATCGATCATGCGCTGGTAAGCCGGGAAAACTTCCCCTTCAAGAACCGCTAACGCCTGGCTTGTTAGGTCGGTTTTTTGCTCGACTGTTAAGCCCGGGGTGCCATCCAGTTTTTCAACAAAAACCGTGTAAAGCGGGTTTTCCCGGGCAGGCGGATTGACCATGCCTTCCAAAAAAGCCACGGTTTTATCCAAAGCAAAAGTGGGCAGGATAAAGCCCATCTCTTCATCGCGCCGAAGGAGCGCTGAACTATCATCCAAAACCCCGGCCAAGGCCCCGAGCCGTGCAACGTAATTTCTGGCATCCTGGAGGGAATTAATAGGGTGCGTGGATTGTATTATCCGCGGGGTATCCATATGGGCACCGGACAGCTGGGTGATCGGGTAGATAGCATAGCCCAGGAAATCGATGGTGTAATAACCGGGGCCGTCGATGCGCCCGATATCGCGCTCTGCAAGGGTCAGGGCAATGTCATAGTAGATTTGCTCATCCGCGCTTAAATCATCCCGGTCAAAGGTTAAAAGCGTCGCATAGTGGACCTTGAGGGCCTCCCTAATCCGGGCATCGCCCGCCGGGGAATAATCATCGAGTTTGCTGTTTAAATCAACGCCGACAACCTCCAGGGGCACCCCACTATAGGCGACCCGTTCAGGGCTGTTCTGGAGAACCTTAATTTGATAATCGGTCAGATAATCGGTCAGGCTTTCAACTTCGATTACCTCTATGGGTGGTTCTATCTCTGGCGCCTGGTCACAGCCGGCCAGGAAAAGGGCCCCGAGAAAAATAGTAGCGACCGTTCTATTTGATAAATTTTTAATCATGAAATTCCCCGCCGGGGCACCTTTTGGCCCCGGGTTTCTGTTTGAGTAATTCTATTTTTTAATTGGCGTTTGCGGCTATCCACTCATTAACGCGTATTTCCACGACCGACATCGGCATCGAGCCCTTGCCCAGGATCAACTGGTGGAAGGCCTTGATGTCAAAATCATCGCCCATTGCTGCCATGGCTATTTCCCTAAGCTCAACGATTTTCAGCATGCCCATTTTGTAGCCAAGCGCCTGGCCGGGCCAAACCGCGTAGCGTTCAATTTCGGAAACAAAACCGGCTTCCGGGACATTATAGGTTTCTGCCATAAAGGCCAGGGCATCTTCGCGGCTCCATTTTTTGGCGTGCATGCCGGTGTCAACCACCAACCTTGCGGCACGGAATAATTCGCTTCCCAAGCGGCCCAAATCACCAACCGGATCATTTTCATAGGCACCCATTTCCTTGGCCAGAAGTTCGGCATAAAGCGCCCAGCCTTCGGAATAGTTGCTGGAGAAAAACAGACGGCGGAAAATTGGCCGGTCGGTCGCGGTCAACGCTTGGGCCAGCTCAAAGTGATGGCCGGGAACAGCTTCATGATACAAAAGCGATTTCAGGCTTGAAATATTGGCCTGGCTGGGATCGGCGAGATTAATCCAGAAAATGCCGGGCCGACTGCCATCAAGCGTTGGCGGGGTATAATAGCCACCCGGCGCTGAGGCCTCTGAGAAGGCAGGCACCCGCTGGATATCAAAATCGGTTTCGGGAATGACTGAGAAATAATCCGGGGCGTTTTCAGTCATAAAAGCCTTGTTATCTGCAAGATAATCCAGGATCCCCTCGCGGCCAGCGTCGTCGTTGGTGAAAACCAGATTAAGGTTGCTAACAAGGGTTTGAATGCGCTCTGACTGGGTGCCTTCGGTGAGGCCATTTTCAACCAGAATGCGTTCCCGCTCAGCTAAAATCCGGGTTACTTCATCAAGGCCGATCTGGTGAATTTCTTCCGGGGTAAAGTCGGTGCCACTGAAAATTTTGGTAGCCACCTTGTAATACGCAACACCCCCCGGTTTGGCCCAAACACCCGCCTCCCAAGTGGCGTCTGGTATCAATTCATCAACTCTGGCTTTCAAGGCGGCATACCCTGGGTTAACGCTATCCACAATGGCGGCCTCGGCACGGGCAAGAAGATCGGCCTTTTGTTCATCCGTTACCCCTTCAAGGGCACCAACCTTGCCGGCAAAAATGCCGTAAAAGGGGCTGGCTTTGGGATCATCGCTCAAAAAATTAGCCAGCGTTGCCGAAGCTTTTTCAAGGCCAAACTTTGGCGGGATCAAGCCGGCTTCAATATCGGCGTTCCAGGCCTCAAGGAAACCGGCGAAGGTATCATTCACCGCATTCAACCTGGAAATAAAATCCTCAGCCTCTTCCAAATTGGTTACCGGGTGGGCGCTCTGCAAGAGCTGCGGTAGGCCCAAATGGGGCCCGGCCAGCTGGCTCATCCTATAAACGGTTGGGAAGGTCGGGCTAAACGGACCCGGCATATCAAGCAGGGGCAGGGCGTCATTTGCGGTCGCTATATAGATGTCATAATAAAGCTGCTCATCGGCGCTCAAATCATCGCGGTTATAGCTTTTCAAAACTTCCAGGCTGGCAACAAAGTCGGCCCGGCCCTTGGCTTCGGCGGCGGGTGAGCGGTCATCCAGAAGGTGGTTGGTTTTCATGCCGACCTCTTCAACACTTAGGCCAAAAGAAGAAATTCCTTCGGGGCTGTCCTTGAATTGGTCATAGGTGGTCTCAACCAAATAATCGGTCAGGCTTTGCTCAGGGGCCGAGGCCTCTTCGCCGCACGCCGCCAAAAGAAAGGTTGATGCGATAATAATAAAAATGGTTTTAATCGAATGGGTAGCGGACATGGTTTCCTCCTCGGGTCGTCGTGAACGGTCCTCGCCAGAGAGGGATGAAAAACCTTAAAGTATTATTTGTCAAGGGAGGTGAGTTTATTCTTTTGTAAAGCGAAGGGGAGGGGGGTTCAATTCCCTCCCCGGTCAGACCTTAATGCGATACAAAAACTTCTGTTTCGCCGTTGGCGGTAAAAAGCACAGCATTATATTTCTGGGCTGCCATGCCAGCTATTTCCATGCCCGGAGAACCAACCGGCATGCCGGGAACTGAAAGGCCCATTACATCCGGTTTTTCTTCGAGCAGTTTGAGAATATCCGGCACCGACACGTGGCCAACAATGTAATAGTCTCCTAATTTAGCCGTGTGACATGCCCCGACCTTTTGGGGAATGCCAAATTGTTGGTTTACCGGAGCAAGATCGTTGACGCTGATCACCTTGACTTTAAATCCGGCCCGGCGAATATATTTGGCCCAATTTTCACAACAGCCACAATATTCGTTCTTGTAAATGGTAATGACTTCACCCGTTTTTGGGGCGGCATTGGCGCTTTGCATAAACCCTTTCCCTTGGTGGAGGGAAATCCCTGAAAATATAAGAAAAACCGGGATGGATAAAATAAGTATTTTACGTAATGAAGACATGGAAACCCCTTTTAGAATTGTAATTAATGAATGGTTGGCAATCCTTATAAACCACCCGCTTTTGGATGCAAAGCATTTATACCCAATCGCTGAAAAGTTCAAATCAAGAGCCCAGGGTTTCGGTTAAAAAGTCATTCAAATCGAGACTGTCATCAATAATATCAACCAATTCCTGGTTTTCGGATCCGCTAAAAGTCAGGAACAGCATCGCCCCGTCGCCGAGGTCATAAATTGAAAGTCTGAAATACAATTTATCTTCGGGGGAATCCCTTAAGGAACAGGCGATCGAACCCTGGTAAAAATTATGGTTTTCAAATTGAAC
>JAZFRG010000148.1:0-12790 GCA_036445535.1 Sphingomonadales bacterium | reverse complement strand
TTCCGGGGGGTCTTAAAATCCAGACCATCCATTCGTTTTGTCAGTCGCTTTTGTCACGCTTTCCCCTTGAGGCGCGCCTGGCCCCCCACTTCAAGGTTATGGATGAGCGCACCGCAGCGGGCTTTCTGAAAGAGGCCTCTGATGCGGTCATGGACGGAGCCGGAGAGAAGGGACGAGAGGCACTGTTCAAAGCCTTTAGCCACATCGCCGGGCAAACCAACGAGGACGGTTTTCAGGAAGTTTTAAGAGCCTTCCTGATGAAGCGCGGCGAAATTTTGGCGCAACTGGGGGAATTTGGCGGGCCCGATGGTTTGATCGAAGCCACCTATGAAAGCCTGGGTGTGGACCCAGGTGAAACCAGAGAAGATATTTTAAAAAGCGCCTTGAGCGCCGATAAATTTCCTGAACAAACCGTGCAAAATTTAAAGAATGTTTTGCTGGCAGGCTCAAAATCAGAGGTCGGGCACGGTGATAATTTACAAAAGTTTTTTGAGTCCAAAAGCGATTCGGAACTTGCCTTTCAAAACTACAAAACGGTTTTTTTCACCTTAAGCGGGGATCCCAGAAAAACCATTTTTGTCAAGGCGACCATGGAGCGCCACCCCAACCTGGTTGGTTTTTTTGAAGAGGAGCAAAAACGCCTGGCAACAATCCTCAATCACCTGGCGATGCAAAGAGTGGCAGAAAACACCGCCAGCCTAATCCGGCTTGGGACAACCATCCTGGTTTTATACCAACAGGAAAAAGCCCGCTTTGGTTATCTGGATTACGATGACCTGATCCTGAAAACCAAAGACCTTTTAGCGCGCGAGGGGATTACGCCGTGGATCCTCTATAAACTTGATGGTGGCATCGACCATATCCTGGTTGATGAAGCGCAGGACACCAACAAGGTCCAGTGGGGCATGGTTGAAGCATTAGCTGGGGAATTTTTTGCCGGCCTTGGGACAGCGGGCGAAGCAATCAGAACCGTTTTTGCGGTTGGCGACCCCAAACAATCGATTTACCGGTTCCAGGGGGCAGAACCAGGGGAGTACCGCGCCGCCCAAAAACGAATTGAAGCACGGGTAAAAGCGGCGGGACTAACCTTTAAAATCCAGGACCTGTCAAAATCGTTCCGCTCGACCCGGGTCGTCCTGGATGTCGTCGATAGCGTTTTTAAGCTTGAGGCGACACGGGATGGTATGCGGCGCGTAGATGAAGAGATCAAACACCAGGCCCACCGCGTTGGCATGGCTGGACTGGTCGAGGTTTGGCCCCCGGAAATGCCCATCGAGGGCGCGCAGAAACCGGAAGGGTGGCAGCTTCCCTTTGAACAAAAATTCAGCCCAAAACCCGAAGCCACTCTGGCCGCCAAAATCGCTACCCACATTCATGCCTTGGTGCGGACGGGAGAGACGCTTAAAGCCCGAGGTCGCGCCATCCGTTACGGCGATATTATGGTCCTGGTCCAAAGGCGCGGGCCCTTTATGGATCATTTAATCCGCGAATTAAAAGGCCGGAGTGTCCCGGTCGCCGGTAGTGACAGAATGGCCTTATCCGAACAATTGGTGGTCCAGGACCTTTTGGCACTAGGGCGTTTTGCACTTTTACCGGACGATGATTTCACGCTTGCGGTGGTGCTTAAAGGTCCGCTGTTAAATTTTGATGACGATGACCTAATGGACCTTGCGATCGGTAGGGCGGGTAGCCTTTGGAAGGCCTTTAAGGGAAAAGCCGGAACGAATAAGCGGTATCAAAAGAGCTTTGAGTTTTTGAAGGAAGTTCTTGGCTTTGCCGACTTTGTCACGCCTTTTTCGTTTTATTCCAAAATTCTTGGCCCCCTTAAAGGCAGAGCCCTTTTCATCAGGCGGCTTGGCACCGAAGTGGGCGATCCGTTGGATGAATTTATTTCGCTTGCCCAAGAATTTCAGAACAACAATACTCCTTCCCTGCAAGGGTTTTTGAAATGGTTTGAGGCCTCTGAAACCCAGATCAAGCGCGATATGGAACGCGGCGTAAATGAGGTCCGGATTATGACCATCCACGGCGCCAAGGGGCTTGAAGCCCCGATTGTTTACCTGCCCGACACCCATCGAACCTTAAGAAAAAGGTCCGATACGCTGTTGAAGTTACCCTCCGGGCTTTCGGTATGGTCGGGCAAGACAGAATTTGAAAAAGGTCAGGTTGAGGCCGCCCGGGAAGCCCTGATGAAAGAAGAAAAAGCGGAATTGAACCGGCTTTTATACGTTGCCCTGACCCGCGCCGAAGACCGGCTTTATGTTTCTGGCTGGCAAGGTGCCAAAGCGAGCAAGGAACCGACCTGGTTTGACGCCATACATGAGGCCGTTTCAACCAACCCCGCGGTTCAGGAAATTTTGGCCGGGGATGGCACCAGGCTTCGCCTTGAACCCGAACAGGTAGGCCCCGCCAAACCCGACGATGAAGCGTTATTGAAGGTCCTGGGCGAGGTTGAATTACCGGCCTGGGTTCAAAACCCGGTTAAAGACCAGGAACCGGGCTTTGAAGCCCTGCAACCCTCAAAGGCCGAGGGCGGGCTTTGTGTCACGCCGGGGGAATTTAAAGAAGGTAAAGACCGTGCCATCCGCAGGGGAACGATTATCCATAAGCTTTTGGAGATTTTACCAGAAATTCCACCCACTAAAAGAACCCCGCTGATGACAACCTATTTAAAGGGCCCTTCGCTTCAGCTGTCCCCAGCCGAGCAGTTAAATATTAAGGAAAGGGTTTCAGGGGTTCTAGGTGACCCGGATTTCAAAGCCCTTTTTGCACCGGGAAGCAGGGCTGAGGTTAATATTGCAGGCGTAGTCGAGGGTCGCCTGGCTTCGGGCCAGGTTGATCGGGTGGCCATTACAAAAGATGAGGTTCTAATTGTTGATTATAAATCTAACCGGGGCGTTCCCGAAAATATTGAACAAGCACCACCAGCCTATATCCGTCAACTTCAGCTTTATGCCAGGTTGTTGGGGCAGGTTTATCCGGGCAAAAAAGTACGCGCCTGCCTGCTTTGGACCGAGACCGGGGCTTTGATGGAGGTGCCTGAGGAAAACTTGTGACCCGGGCATCTTGACGCACACCAACCGAAACCCTATTTAAGGTTAGCGAAAAAACGCTTAAGGGGTAAAAATTTAGAAAGGCACTAAAAAAATGGCTACTGTGGCTATTACCGACGACAGCTTTGAAGCTGACGTTTTAAAATCTGAAAAACCGGTTCTGATCGACTTTTGGGCAGAGTGGTGTGGGCCCTGTAGGCAAATTGCCCCGGCACTAGATGAAGTTTCCAACGAATTTGACACCCTAACGGTTGCCAAAATGAATATCGATGAAAACCCCGAAACACCATCGAAATTAGGCGTCCGTGGTATCCCAACGCTGATGCTTTTCAAGGATGGTGAATTAGCCGGGACAAAAGTTGGCGTTCAAAGCAAAGGCCAACTGGTCGAGTGGATAAATTCCACCATCGAATAAAGTTTTTTAAAATTTAATGAAAGCGCCTCAATGGGGGCGCTTTTTTTATGTCGGGGTAAACCCGATGTTCCTTAAAACCGAGCCCGCCAAATATAGCGACCCGGTGATCAGGATGTTTGGCGCATCGGTTGCGGAAATCATTTCCAAGGCATCTTCAACTGAGGCTGCGACCTGACTACAAACCCCAAGTTTTTCACCCACCTTTAAAATGGTTTCGGGTTTTGCTCCATTTGCTTCACCGGGAACAGGAACAGCAATCAATTTCTCAAGGTGAGGGACCAATGGCTCCAGAAATCCCTCAAAATCCTTTACCGCCATCATGCCAACAATCAGGGTCGTGGGGTTAGGCAATTCTGATAATTGCCTGGCCAAGACCCGTCCGGCCAACGGGTTGTGACCCCCATCCAACCAAATCTGGGCTGCCTTCGGAAAGGGTGACTTAAAATATTTCGGATCAAGTTTTTGAAACCTTGCCGGCCATTTGGTATTTTTAAGCCCGGCCCTACAGGCGTGATCGGATATTTCAAATTTTTCCTGACTAAAAAGGGCCGCAAGGGCAATGCCGGCATTATCAATTTGGTGACGCCCCTTTAGGGGCAGCAAGGAAAGATCAATTGTCCGACCAAACCCCTGGAATATATGGTTTGAATCAATCAACCAATCCCGCCCCTCATGAAAAAAGGGGGCAGAAACTTCTTCTGCTTTGTTGATAAGGACATCCAAGGCCTCAGGACTTTGAACGCCAATGATAACCGGAACGTTGCTTTTAGAAATTCCGGCTTTTTCAGCAGCAATACTGGAAATTTCGTTTCCCAAAAATTCTTTATGATCCACCCCCACCGGGGTAATCACGCTTACCAAGGGCTGGATAACATTGGTGGCATCAAATTGCCCGCCCAAGCCCACTTCAAGCAAAAGAACATCAGCTGGGTTGGTTGAAAATGCCAGAAAAGCCGCCGCAGTCGTAATTTCAAAAAAGGTAATCGGGTTCTGGTTGTTGGCCGCTTCAACGCGGTGCAAAGTATCTATCAGGTTTTTTTCAGTGATTAACGCGCCCCCAAGCCTGATCCGTTCCCGAAAACTGACCAGATGGGGCGAAGTGTAAACGTGGACTTTTAGCCCTGCGGCCTCAAAAATAGCTCGAAGGTTGGCTATGACTGAACCTTTGCCGTTGGTGCCGGCAACATGAAAGACGGCGGGCAGGTTTTTCTCAGGGTTTCCAAGGGCCTTTAAAAGCCGCCTTAGGCGGCCCAATGATAAGTCAATTTTTTTGGGATGCAGGTTGGATAAGGTTTCAAGAACCTCATTCAGGCCCGGTTCAGGGGTAAGGGGCATTTGGAAATTAAACGTGGGCGGGGGCGGGTTTTTTGGCTTCCCCTTTGCCGCCGGTCAAAAGCGAGATCAGCCGGATCAAAGTCTCGCGTAAATCCTTCCGCTCAACCACCATATCGACCATCCCATGCTCTTTTAAATATTCCGAGCGCTGGAACCCTTCGGGCAATTTTTCGCGGATGGTGTTTTCAATTACGCGCGGACCGGCAAAACCTATCAGCGCACCAGGCTCAGCCAAATGAACATCCCCCAACATCGCGTAAGATGCCGTAACCCCCCCGGTGGTTGGGTCGGTAAGAACCACCAGATAGGGCAGTCCTTCTTCGCGGAGCATCTCAAGACCCACGGCCGCCCGGGGCATTTGCATTAGGGATAAAATTCCCTCTTGCATTCTGGCACCGCCAGCAGACGTGAAAATTATAAACGGGGCATGGTTATCAATCGCAGCTTTTATGGCCGCCAAAAACCCATCGCCGACACCAACCCCCATCGAGCCGGCCATAAAAAAGAAATCCTGAACCGCAACGACAGAAGTATACCCCCCAAGTTTGCCAAGCCCGACTTGCAAGGCATCGTGTTTGCCGGTTTTGGCCCGGGCATCCCTGAGGCGATCTGAATAGCGTTTTTTATCCTTGAATTTTAAGGGATCATCCTTGGGCTGAGGGACCTCAAGAATTTCATATTCCCCGTCATCAAAGGTCAGTTTAAAGCGCTCTTCAGCGCCGATTCGGCCATGATGCCCACATTTGCCGCAGACCGACAGGTTGGCGACAAAGTCCTTAACAAAAATCAGATTTCCGCAACCGCCGCATTTGTGCCAAAGATTATCCGGCGTGTCCTTTTTCAGGACCGTGGTCAGTTTCGGTTTTACGTAATTGGTAAGCCAGTTCATATTTTTTCTCACTTAAGGCCCGGAGTCTTAGCAGGTATTTAATGCTCCGCCAAGCTTTGGGCAATGGCTTGGGCCGCAGCTGCCGGGTCCTGAGCCCCGGTTATGGGCCGCCCAATTACCAACGTATCAGCTCCGGCATCTTTTGCTTCTTTTGGAGTCATTACTCTTTTTTGGTCGTCAACGGCAGAGCCCTCAGGCCGGATTCCTGGGACAACAAGGTACATGCTAGAAAGGTTTTTTCTAAGAGCTTTTACTTCGTGGGGAGAACAAACTAGACCATCAAACCCACAATTCAGGGCCAATCTCCCTAGTTTTTGAACTTGGTCAGATATTGAATTTTCCACCCCAACCGCCTTTAAATCTTGATCAACCAAACTGGTTAAAATCGTTACACCCAAAAGAAGGGGGCGTTGTATCCCTTTTTCATGTGAATATTCCAATGAGGCATCATTTGCCGCATTTAACATTGCCGGGCCACCTTGGGTATGGATCGTCAGCATATGCGGATTAAACCGACAAAGGGCTTTTACGGTGTGATAAACGGTATTGGGTATATCATGTAGTTTTAGATCGATAAAAAGTGGAAGGCCAATTTCAGTCATTTCATTTAAACCATCGAAGCCAACCGAAGAAAAAAACTCAAGGCCCAGTTTTAGCCCATCGACGTGCCCCTTTAGAATTTTTCCAAGATCTTTGGCCCGATTGAGATCTGGAGTGTCAATTGCACAAAATATTTTAGGTAGATCAGTTTGCATAATTTTTTATTTCTTTTCCAACTTCTTGGAAAGCCCTGGGCCGTCTTCGGTGTAATCTTTTTGCTCAACCTTAGGCGGCTTAACATCTAGTTCCCGTTCAAGATTTTCAACGTTGGTACTGAGCTTTTCTTTTTCCTTCCGGGCCGATCTGATTTCAGTGTAATGCTTAACGCCCCTAATCGCCACCACCACAGCGGATAGGGCGACGCCAACTAAAATTCCTATAAAAAAGACCACAAAAACCGGAAAACTAAGGGGCTCATTTAAAAACGGCCAAAGTTCAATCTCAACCGGGGTCCTGTTTCCAACCGCGAAAAAAATCAACACCGCAGAAATGATAATTAGAGAAATGGTTCTGATCTGGCTCATGGTTTTCCCCTTAACAGATAAGGCAATGAAAAGTGAAGTTTAAATAGAAAGAGGCAAACAGGCAAGAATACCCCTTTAGCTGGTGGATTTATTAAGGCGCTCACGCAACTCCTTGCCAGTCTTGAAATGTGGGGTATGTTTGGCATCAACCTGAACCGCTTCACCGGTTTTGGGATTACGGCCCAGCCGGGCGGCACGTTTTTTCACAGCAAAAGCACCGAAACCACGAAGCTCAATCCGCTCACCGCGAGACATTGCTTCACTGATGGTTTCAAAGAAGGTGTTTACGATAAGTTCAATATCCCGCTGGTACAGGTGCGGATTTTTCTTTGCGAGTTCGGTAATGAGTTCTGACTTGATCATAAATTAAATGGTTATTAAGGCCCTAAGCCACACCCCCTTGATTATTTTTTAGAAAGCAAAATCTGCCAAAGGGTAACCCCCCCGTCAAGGCCCTCTTGAGGGAAATTGTGTTTTTTTATCAATATGTTGCAAAGAAAACGCAATTCCCCTGCGATTCCATTAAAAAACCGGGAAGAGGTGGTTAATTTTCCCCTTCCCGGCTTCAATTTTTAAAATTAATTATTTTTTAGCAGGCTTGGCTTTTTTGGATTCGGCAGCCTTTTTAGGGGCGGCTTTTTTGGCAGCTGCTTTTTTAGCCGGGGCCGCTTTTTTTGCAGCAGGCTTGGCTGCGGTTTTTTTCGCAACTTTTTTAGCAGGCTTTTTTTCCGCTTTCTTGGTTTCCTTTTTAGCCGCGGCTTTCTTTTCCGGTGCAGCCTTTTTAGCCGGCGCTTTCTTGGCAGCCGCTTTTTTAGCCGGGGCCTTTTCTGCCTTTTCCTTCAAAGCAGCTCCAAGGATATCGCCAAGCGAGGCACCGCTGTCAGATGACCCATACTGGGCAACAGCTTTTTTCTCCTCGGTGATCTCAAGGGCCTTGATGGACAGGTTCAGCTTGCGCTTGCCTTTTTCCATACCGGTGATCAAAGCATCAACCTTTTCACCTTCAGCAAAACGTTCAGGACGCTGGTCGTTGCGGTCACGGGATAAATCGCTGCGGCGGATAAAACCATGGATACCATCCTCGCCAATCGCCACTTCGATGCCACCATCGGTAACCCTGGTAACAATACCCGTAACAACTTCGGATTTTTTCTTTTTATCAACAAAACTGGAGAACGGATCGCCGCCAACCTGTTTGATGCCAAGGCTAATACGCTCTTTTTCAGGGTCAACATCAAGAATTACGGCTTTAACGGTATCGCCCTTTTTGTATTCCTTGATGGCTTCATCGCCGCTTCGGTTCCAATCCAGGTCAGACAAATGAACCATGCCGTCCAGATCTTCATCGAGGCCAACAAAAAGACCAAACTCGGTGATATTTTTAACCTGACCTTCAATGGTATCGCCAACCTTGTATTTGCTTGAGAAGCTGTCCCATGGATTATCCATGCACTGTTTCAAGCCCAAACTAATGCGCCTTTTTTCCTGATCAATCTCAAGGATAAGAACTTCAACCTCTTGGGTGGTGGAAAGAATTTTCCCCGGGTGAATGTTCTTTTTGGTCCAGGACATTTCAGAAACATGAACAAGGCCTTCGATGCCCGCCACAAGTTCAATAAAGGCACCATAATCGGTAATGTTGGTAACCACACCCTTGACCTTTTTATTTAGCGGGAACTTGGCTTCAACTTCGGACCAGGGATCATCGCCCATTTGTTTGATGCCAAGGCTAATGCGAGAGGTTTCCGGGTTGATGCGAATTATTTTAACATCAATGGTATCGCCAACCTTCATAAGCTCGGAAGGGTGAGCCAAACGGCTCCAGGACATGTCGGTCAAATGCAAAAGACCATCAACACCGCCCAAGTCAACAAAGGCGCCGTAATCAGTGATGTTTTTAACAACCCCAGCAAAGACCTGGCCTTCTTCCATGTTTTTCATCAACTCGGTGCGTTGCTCTGCACGCTCTTCTTCAAGGATGGCGCGCCGCGATACAACAATGTTGCCGCGTTGGCGATCCATTTTCAGGATCTGAAAATCAAGCGGGATATTCATCATTGAATTGGTATCACGCAGCGGGCGGACATCCAGCTGGCTGCCCGGCAGGAAGGCCACGGCGCCTGCCAGGTCAACCGTAAAGCCACCTTTAACGCGGCCAAAAATAACGCCTTCAACAATTTCTTCTTTTTCGTGGGATTTCTCTAAAATCGCCCAGGCCTCTTCGCGCCTGGCACGCTCGCGGGAAAGCATCGCTTCGCCAAGGGCGTTTTCAATACGTTCAACGAAAACGTCGATGGTATCGCCAACCTTAACTTCCGGGTTGGTTCCAGGAGCACCGAATTCCCGGATCGGAATACGACCCTCGGATTTCAGTCCGACGTCCACAAGAGCAAAGTCGGGGCCAACATCAACCACGGTGCCGGTGACAACCTTGCCGTCAAATCTTTCATCTTTATGTGTTTCGCTTAGAAGTTTCTCGAACTCCTCCATCGAAGGGGAGTATTGTTTGGATGGTTCCATTATGTAGAGTCCTAATAAAAAGTGTCTGGCCAGCCAGTTGGTTCCGGCGGTCTTCCCTTTATGTCTGATTGACAAAGGGCCAGAGTTTAAGTTTGGGTCCCATTATTTTAGTGACCCGGTTCAATATTCGTTAAAGGTTGGAGGCTTTAAAAAGGTCCAAAGCTTTTTCGAATGCGCCGTCTATATCTAAATTTGTTGTATCTAGCAAGTAGGCATCTTCAGCTTTAACCAATGGAGAGTTTTTTCGTGATTTATCCCGGTCATCGCGATCCCGGACCATTTGCAAGATTTCCGCCTCGGAAACCTTCCTCCCCGCAGCCCGTAGCTCGGTGGTTCTACGTTTCGCCCGGACCTCAGCGCTGGCGGTGACAAACAATTTGAAATCGGCACCCGGGCACACAATCGTGCCGATATCACGGCCATCAATAACCACTCCATTTAAACCCGGGGGTGGATTTGTCGCAAAATCGCGCTGAAATTTTAAAAGTGCGGCGCGGACCGGCGAAATCGCCGCTACTATCGAGGCCGCCTCACCAGTTTTTTCATCGCGAAGATGGGGATCAGATAAAATATCGTGGTCCAGGCTTTCAGCGGCTTTTTGGGCAGCCTGTTCATCCCTGGGATTGGCCCCTGAATTCAGCACGCTTAGCGCAACTGCCCGGTAAAGTGCGCCGGTGTCAAGATAAGCCAAATCCAGGTGGGAAGCCAGTTTCCTGGCAAGTGTGCCTTTTCCTGAAGCCGAGGGGCCATCGATGGCTATGATCATTTTAATTCCTTAATATTTGCACCCAATGCATTCATTACCCTAGCAAAGCCGGGGAAGCTTGTGGATATGGTTTCTGCGCCTTTTACGGTGATCGGGTTTTTGGAAGCCAACCCCAAAACCAGGAACGCCATGGCAATGCGGTGATCGTGGCAGGCATCTATCGTGGCCCCACCCTTAACTGGCCCAGGTTCAATAAAAAGGTCGTCGCCCCTTATCGTCGCCTTCACGCCAACCGCTTTTAAGCCCTCGGCCATTAAGCTTAACCGATCACTTTCCTTGTGGCGGAGCTCACCCAAACCCTTAAATTCACTTGGGCCATTTGCGAAAGCAGCGGCTATGAAAAGGATTGGAAACTCATCGATTAGGAACGGGGCTTCTTCTGGCAAAGTCTTAATTCCCGAAAGTTTGCCTGGCTTAAGGTGAATATCGGCAATTTCCTCCCCCGAGTCGTTTTTTTGGTTTTGAAGAAAAATCTGTCCCCCGATTTTTTCAACCAGGCCTAAAAGTGCACTTCTGGTTGGATTAACTCCAACATTTTTCAGGACCAAATCTCCAGCCCCAGAGACCATTGCCGCGATGATTAAGAAGGCGCCTGCTGAAATATCCCCAGGGATGGTTACATCAGTGGCCTTTAAAACCACCGGCCCTAAAACCGTGATTTGTTTTCCCTTTTTAATTGGCGTCTTTTTGACCGTGGCCCCAAAAGCACCCAGCAGGTTTTCGGTGTGGTCGCGGGTTGGCGCCCCTTCAATAACCCCGGTTTCGCCTGAGGCATTTAGTCCCGCTAGTAGCACAGCAGATTTCACCTGGGCCGAAGCAACCGGGAGATCATAGATCAAAGGGGCTGGATTGTTTGACCCTTTCATTTTGATGGGTAAGGTATCGCCGTTAAAGGTCGCCCCCATCCTGGCAAGGGGTGTGGTAACCCGGCCAAAGGGCCTTTTTTTAAGCGAGCGATCGCCGGTAATCTCAACGGCAATTTCCTGGCCGGCCAAAACCCCCATTATTAACCTTGAGGCAGTACCAGAGTTTCCAAAATCCAGGGGCAAATCAGGGGTTTCAAATCCCCCACGACCCATGCCGGAAACATTTAAAATCTTTCCCTCCCATTCAAACCCTACGCCCAGTTTTTCTAAAACGTGCAAGGCTGAGCGGACATCCTCAGACTCTGGAAGCCTCGTAATCCGGCTTTTCCCCTTGGCAAGGGAAGCCAGAATAAGCGCGCGAATGGAAATAGATTTATCTCCAGGAAGGTCGACATTTCCACCAAAAGAAACTGATTTTTTTGAAACAAAGGTTGTCATTTTTCGCTTTCTTGTTTAAAGCCTCCCTCGCGCCCCTTGGCGGTCAAGAATTTAGCTTTTGACAGAAGCCTGAGTTCATGGCAAGGGAAGCGCCACATCGGCGATAACGTCTACAGATTAGGAGAAAGCTGTGATTAAGGCAAAATGGGGAACCAAGCGGACCTGTCCAAAATGCGGAACGCGTTTTTATGACCTTGGTAAGGAAAAACCAGTGGTTTGTATTGAATGCGAAAACGAATGGGTGCCCGAACCTATTCTGAAAAGCCGCCAGCCCCAAATGGAAGAAGAAAAAGATAAAGAAGAAGACGAAGCCGAGGAAGAAAAAGAGGCTGAAGAAGACGAAGTAGTTAAAGAAGCCCTTGCGGTTGACGATAATGCCGAAGGCAACCCTGACGATGATATTGATCTGGGCGGCGGCTCTGACGTTCCCGAAGAAATCACCCCGACCAAGCCCTCTAAAGACGGCGCGTAGAATTTATTGAAATTTCCTGCAGCATTATTTAAAATGCCGCACCAGATATAGGGGCCATAGCTCAGTTGGGAGAGCGCTACACTGGCAGTGTAGAGGTCGGCGGTTCGAACCCGCCTGGCTCCACCATTTTTACAAAATTCCGAAAAATCAAATTTTCACCATATTTCCCGCGTAAGATTTCATTCATGCCCGGTTCAGGTTTTAACCGCTAAGGTTTGGCTATATTCAAATTAAAGACCAGAGGTAAATTATGTTGAAAACCCCCCTGAAATTACTTGTGGCCGCTGCCATTGCGCTGCCGGCTGGTTTGGCTTTCAGCGATGCCAACGCCGGCTCAAAAAGAAACAAACACCATAATTCCTATAAATACTCAGGTGGATATTCCGCTGGCGGCCATCATGGCTATGGTTACAACAACCGGGGTCGTCATTACGGCTACGGATATTCCTCTCACCATTACAAACCCTATTATGGCGGTGGTTATTATTACGGCGGTCACCGAAACCGCCACCACGGCCACGGCAATGTAGGTGCCTATGCGGGTTTAGCGCTTTTAGGCCTGGGGCTGGGGTATGCCATTTCAAAATCAAGCAAAAACGATTATCGGCGGGATGAATATGATGACCGGCGCTATCAAAATGAAAGGCGCTATTACAGCCCACCGCCTTCAAGCGGCCAGTATGAACAAGACTACGAGGGTGAATATCAAGAGCCCCAGGCCTATCGATCTGGCGCAAGTTCCTTTGATTTCAGCCAGTGCACCGAGACCCGGGAATACCAGACCAGTATTTTTGTTGACGGCCAGGAACAGCAAGCCTTTGGCACCGCGTGCCTGATGCCGGATGGATCCTGGGTCGCAGGGCCTATGAACATCCAATAAGTTTTGAAAAAAATTTACTAATAAAGGGCGTT
>JAZFRG010000147.1:0-5309 GCA_036445535.1 Sphingomonadales bacterium | reverse complement strand
CTTCGGCTCGATGATCTCGAACCTGTTTACACTCTCCAGCGCTGCCTATCAGGGCGCCTTGGAGCAATTGCATGGCTCGGAGCACGTTCAGAACTTAAGATCCAACCTGTGGTCGATGAACTTACTTAACTACGCCTTGGAGGAGCGGGTTAATGCCGGCACCTTCTCGAACGATATGACCAACAATGCGGACAGTATCATCCGCAGAGGTGAGACCACCTTCTGGGCCAGCTATCAGGGCACCACCGGTGATCTTGAGGGCGATATTGAAGCCTCGGGCTACAAAATCACCCAGGACGGCTTTTATGCCGGCTTTGACCATGCCATCAGCGATGACATCCTGGTCGGCTTCGCCGCTGGCTTCTATCGCTCAAGGCTGAACTTCACCAACGGCTCGGACAAGGACGACGAGGGTGTTCAGCTGGCGGTTTACGGTGTTTATGACAACCAGGATTACTACGTCCGGGGTAACTTCGCGATGGGGTATTATAACGCCGATGTTAACCGCATGATCAACCTGCCAACCCAGATCGGGGTCGCCAGAGGTGATTATAACGTCGATGTTATGTCGTTCCATGCCGAGGCCGGCAAACGGCTCGAGGTTAGTGAAAACGTCTATGTCACGCCGTTCGCTGGCATTAACTATGTCACCGCCAAGAACAAGGCGTTTTCTGAGCGGGGTACCACCGGTGCTAATCTGGCGCTGCCGGATAACAAGGTTAAATCGTTCACCGGCGAAATCGGTGCCCGGTTTGCGGCGTCCTACCGGACCGGCTCGAACTCGGTGCTTATCCCTGAATTTTTTGTCAAATACAGCCACGAGTTCAAGGATGAGATCTTATCGATCAATTCCTCGTTCGCGTTGGCCGCGGGCTCGGGCTTCAGCGTGATCTCTTCGTTTGTCGACAGCTCCTCGTATATTGTCGGCGGCGGGATCACCTTCAGCAAGGGCGACAAACTTGATATCCGCTTGATGTATACCGGGCGCTTTAACAGCCAGATCACCGAACACGGCATTGGTCTCAGGCTCTCGGTGCTCCTCGGTGACCGAAAATAAATTAAGGTTTGACCTTAAATAACACATGTGCCATTGAAGGCTTCTGGAGTTCTTTAGTGGGCGTTATACTGTTGAAATAACTAGAGAATTTAGGGGTAAAGAATGACTCAACAACAAAAACCTGGAAATCCCGGTCAGCCGGGGCAAAATCCGGGGCAACAGCAAGCACAAGGTCCCGGCGGTCAACAACAAAGACCAGGGCAACTACAAGGCCCAGGCGGCCAGCAGCAAAGCCAGCAAGGCCCAGGTGGCCAGCAGCAAGGTCAACAGGGTCAGCAAGGCCAGGGGCAATCAAAACCCATGGAGTTGAACGAAGCTTTAAAGCTGGCCACCCAGCTTTATTCAAAAGGCCGTCTCGACCAGGCCCAAAATGTCATAAGCCAGATTGTAAAAGCCAGGCCCAAACATCCGGATGCCAGAAACCTTCTTGGCGTAATTCTGCAGGCCAAAGGCGACGATGCCGGGGCGGTTGAGCAGATTAAAAAGGCCATTGAAATCCGCGGCGACATCGCCCAATACCACTCAAATTTGGGTGAAATTGAGCGCCAGCGCGGCAATGCCGATAAAGCCACTTTTGCTTTAAGAAAAGCCATCGGCATCGATCCTAATTATTCTCAAGCCTACAACAACATGGGCATTATCTATTACGACAAAAAAGAGTTCGACGAAGCCGCTAAAAGCTATGAAAAAGCCATTGACCTAAACGAAGCTTACCCTGAGGCCCACAACAACCTTGGTAATGCTTATCGCGCCCTTGATCGCGGGGATGAGGCACTCGAGCACTATGAGCGTGCGATCATGCTGAACGAGAACTATGCTGAGGCCTATAACAACATGGCCACCGTGCTTCGTGACAAGGACTTAAAGGAAGAAGCCGAGCATTCCTACAAACGCGCGATCCAGTTAAAGCCCAATTACACCGAGGCGTTTAATAATCTGGCGTCTTTTTATATTCAGGAAGATAATTCCGATGAAGCCTTAAGGATTTTGGGTGAAGGACTTAAAGTTGACGACAAAAACGTCCCAATTCTGGTTAACGTTGCCCGGGTTCAGCTTGAGAAGAACAATTACGAAGCCGCCGAAATGGCTTGTAAGATTGCCCTTCAGCAAGATGCCGGCAGCGCCGAAGCGGAATGCGTTTACGGCCAGATCTGCCATGATCTTGACCAGTACGATGAAGCCCTTGGCCATTTTGAAAAAGCCATAACGCTAAACCCCGATTACGGCGAAGCCAATAATCATTATGGCATTGCGCTGAAATCTGTTGGCCGTCTGGATGATGCCAAGAAGCAGTTTGAAAGAACGCTGAAACGTAACGAAAAAGCCTTTGGCGCCTATTCCAATTTGGCCGATCTGCAAAAATTTACGCCCAAAACCAAGCTTTTGAAGAAAATGGAAAAGCTGATGAAGGAGGCCGAAGATCCGGATACGGAACGCTACATGGCGCTCCATTTTGCACTTGGCAAGGCCTACGATGACAGCGGCCAGTACGACAAGGCCTTTCATCATTTCAGCCGCGGCACCAAATTAAAACGCGCCAAGCTGGATTATAAAGAGGAAGATACCAAAAAATTCTTCGAGGATATCAAAGCTACCTTTACCAAGGATACCTTTGGCAAAGATCGGCCTTTTGAGGGTTTAGAGGACGAAAAACCTGTTTTTGTCCTGGGCATGCCCCGTTCCGGCTCGACCCTGACCGAGCAGATCATTTCCAGCCACCCACAAGCGTTTGGCGCCGGTGAGATCAAAACCCTAGCCCGTTCCATCGGGGCGCTTCGCAGCAAGTTCCCGAATGTGCCGCGTTATCCGGCAATGGTCGGCAAAATGAACCCCAGCCATTACAAATTGATCGGTGAATTGTATTTGGAGTACATCAATAAAGTTGGTGGCGATTCCGCACGGGTCACAGACAAAATGCTTTCCAACTACTATTTCGTTGGCTTGCTCAACCTGATTTTCCCGAAAGCCAAGGTTATTAACATTGTTCGTAACCCTGTAGATACCTGTCTTTCCGCTTATACCAAGCTGTTTAAAGACGACATGCCCCATTCTTACGACCTGGGTGAAATGGGCCGCTATTACATGATGTATGAAGACATTATTGCGCATTGGCTCAAGGTCCTGCCCAAGGGTTATATGATGCAGGTTAATTACGAGGATGTGGTTAATGACACCGAAGGTAAAGCCAAAGAGTTGATCGATTTTGTCGGTCTACCCTGGGATGATGCCTGTGTTTCCTTCCATAAGTCCAAACGGCCGATCAAGACCGCCAGTGTGGTCCAGGTTCGTAAACCTGTTTACAAATCCTCGGTTGAACGTTGGAAGAATTACGGTGAGAAAAACCTCAAGCCGCTTCTTGAGGCCCTTGAATGGCCAAGGAAGGCACCTGCTAAAAAATAACGGCTTGATAATAAATTCAAAAGGGCTCCCTCGGGGCCCTTTTTTTATTGTTTGTGGACGAAAACCCTAGAATTTGGCTATACTTAAGGGGCAAAGCCTGGGGGCCTCATTGTTTAAAAAAACACTTCTGGATAAAAAATTATTAAAACAGGTGAAAAAGAACCCTGTTTCCGCGAAGGCCGTGATTATTTCCGAGGGCAAGGTCTTGCTCTTAAAACAAAAAAACGGCAAATGGGACCTGCCGGGCGGAAAGCTCGACGAAAATGAAAATATTGTTGAGGGTTTGATCCGCGAGGTAAAAGAGGAAACCGGGCTTAAGGTCTGGCCAATGAAACACCTGGTTTCCAAAACCCGCCGGGTCAAGAATAATAAAGACCTGCTGATCGTCACTTTTCTTTGCTCAACAATAAAACCGGCCAAGAAAAAACATATCCAGCTTTCGGATGAGCACAGGAAATTTACCTTTGTCGAAATATCAAAGGCGCTTGAGCTGGAAATGCACACCCGCCATAAAAAGGCGATAAAAGCCGCAAAGAAGTTTGTCCTTGAACTTTCCCAAGCGGTAAGCTGACTGCCCAACTAACCATTGCTTTTTCCTTAAAAAAGATTAACCTTCTGTTTTTGTTAGAAAAATTTCTTTCATAAATGCAAGAAAACTTTAATATTTTGACCTTAAAATTGGTCGGGTTAGATTTTTAGCTATGGCAGATGCAAAACACATAAAACTTGTAACAGACGGCGAGGAATTTATCCCCGCCGGTAAAACCGATGATGGCTTGGCCCTTGAGACCGGATTTTTAAACCGCGAGCTGACCTGGCTGCAGTTCAACAGGCGGGTTCTGGCCGAGGCCATGGACCAGCGCTTGCCGTTATTGGAACGGGTAAAGTTTCTGGCAATCACGGCGTCCAACCTGGATGAATTTTTTATGAAGCGGATCGGCGGCCTGAAACAGCAGGTGGTCGCTGGCGTCCACGACCTGACCATCGATGGCCGCACCCCGGCGGTCCAAATCGAGGATTGTCTTAGCTATGTTGCCGACATGGAAAAGGACATAAATTTTGCCGCGCTTAATCTGCTCGCGGAACTGAAAAAAAGTGGCATTGAACTTTTTGGCCCGGAAACCTTCTGCCAATTGAATGCGGGCGAGCGCAAAACCTTGCGGGATATTTATGTTGAAGAGATTTTCCCCTTGATCACGCCGCTGGCAATGGACCCGGCGCATCCGTTCCCGCATATTTCTAATTTGTCCCTGAACCTGCTTGTCGGCTTAAGCGAGGTGGATCAGGAAGAGGTTAAAACGGTTCGCATCAAAGCCCCATACGGCACCGGGGTGCCGCGTTTTATCCGGCTTCCCGATACCAACAAGTTTGTTGCCATCGAGGCCCTGATAGCTGAGAACCTTGATCTCTTGTTCCCCGACATGGCAATCCAGTTTTGCGAAATGTTCAGGGTTATCCGGAACGCCAATACCGAGCGCAATGAAGAGCACGCCGATGATCTCCTATCGATGATCGAACTTGAACTTAGGGATCGCCGCCTATCGCCGATTGTCCGGCTTGAAATCTTGTCAGAAATGCAGCCCCTCCATAAGGGCATGCTGGCCGCTGAACTTGGTCTTGATGAGGAACGTGACGTTTCCGATCACCAGGTTGTCCTTGGCATCAGTGATTTGATGGAAATAGCGGCTCTGGAATTTCCTGAATTGCAGGTTTCCGACCACCATCCGATTACCCATGAAAAGCTTGAGGAAGACCGAAATATTTTCCATATTATCCGTGAGACCGGGCCGATTTTGCTCCAGCACCCCTACGAATCCTTCGCTACCTCGGTAGAGCGCTTTGTCCGGGAAGC
>JAZFRG010000146.1:0-3202 GCA_036445535.1 Sphingomonadales bacterium | reverse complement strand
GTCCGCGCCGCCAGAATGCCGATTGCGGCAGCTTTCAGAATTACCCAAACCTAGCCTTGGTAAAAAATAGGGGACCGAGGCCCCTAATAAGTTTTCCTGGGGGGGGATGAAGGATATTTCTAGCTTTCCTCTTCTAATCGATAAACAAAAAATAATGAATTCCATTGAAACCCGGAAAATCCATATCCCTATAGTTACCCCGAAGTATTCTTCATCCTCATTCAATTTTCGCTGGTGAAAGTTTATCGACCATAAAATCGATAAATACCCGGACCTTCAAAGGCAGGTAATCGCGGGAAGGATAAAGGGCGGTAATCGGGTGTATAAAGGGCGCGTCATCGCTGCTGATTTCAACCAGGGTGCCGGCGCTTAAATCTTCCTGGATAAAAAAATCGGGAAGAAAGGCAATGCCCTTTCCTGCCAATGCCAGATCCCGCATTACATCGCCATTGTTGCTTTTGAAAGTCCAGGAGGGGATAAAAGTCTTGCCGGAAAATCGCCATGGGCGGACCTCACCCCCCTGGCTGTAAATCAGGCATTGGTGATCCTGAAAATCCTTTTCTGTTTTGGGAAGAGACTTGCCTTTCAGGTACCCCGGTGAAGCAAATAACCCAACCCGGGTATCGGCTAGTTTTCTTGATATGGTGCTGGAATCTCCCGCCGTTCCAATACGAATGGCAACATCAAACCCCTCGTCAACCAGATTGATAAACCGGTCATTTAATTCGAGGTCAATCTGAACCCCGGAATAGTGGTCGGAAAATTCCGCCATGAAATTGCCAAAAAACCGCTGGCCATAGGAATAAGGCGCGCTGATTTTTAATATGCCTTTAGGGGCCGCAGTTTGTTCGCCGAGCCGCCCCTTAACCACCATCATCTGCTCAAGGATTGACCGGCAATGCTCAAGATAAATGTGGCCAGCCTCAGTTAAGCTCATTTTCCGGGTGGTCCGGTTTAAAAGGCGAACCCCAAGATGCCCCTCAAGCTCGGAAATTTGCTTGCTGACCAAAGCCTTGGATACGTTCAAGGCCCGTCCGGCAGCGGCAAAGCCTGAATTTTCACACACCGCAATAAACGTGGCCATGGCCCTGGTTAAATTCATTATTGTTTCCTTTTCGTGAACAGTTTGTATATTTTTAGATGAATTGTCAATTTTCTTTAAGTCTTCCATATTTGACCCAGAAACAAATTAGGAGACAAGCAATGTCACAAACATCTTTAATATTCGATTTTTTGGACCCGGTTTACGGGACTATAAAAAAGTATGCTGACCCGGCGCTTCGGCTCACCGCCGGTGGATTTTTAATTCCCCATGGGGCGCAAAAGCTGTTCGGCTGGTTTGGCGGTTATGGCCTTGAAGGTACCGCCGGTTATTTTGAGGGAACCCTTGGTTTTTCAAACGGTCTTATGGCGGTTTTGGCAGGCGGATCAATAGAATTCTTCGGTGGACTATTGTTGGCTTTCGGGCTTTTTACCCGCCCGGTTGCCGCCATTATCACTGGCTTTTTACTGTTTGCGCTGACGTTTCATCTTGGCTACGGCTTCATCTGGACCGACTTGGGTTATGAATATCCGCTGATGTGGGCTATTCTGGCTGGAACTTTCATTATCAAGGGCGGGGGCAAGTTTTCGCTCGACCGTCTGATCGGAAAGGAATTTTAAGATGGGACTTCTGGTCAAAGGCAAATGGCACGACAAGTGGTACGATACCAAGGCCTCTAAAGGTGAGTTTATCCGTGAGGGGGCCCAGTTTCGAAACTGGGTCACAGCAGACGGGTCTGCTGGCCCCACCGGTAAAGGCGGCTTTAAAGCCGAAGCCGGGCGCTACCATCTTTATGTTTCGCTGGCCTGCCCGTGGGCCCACCGGACGATTATTTTCAGGAAACTGAAAGGCCTGGAAGATTTGATCGGGCTTTCGGTGGTACATCCCGACATGCTCGAAAATGGCTGGCAGTACAAGGACTATCCCGGTGCCATTGCAGATTCGGTAAACGGCGTAAAATATCAGCACCAGCTTTATACCAAATCAGATCCCAATTATTCGGGACGGGTAACCGTGCCGGTGTTGTGGGACAAAAAAACCGCCCAGATTGTCAACAACGAGTCGTCTGAAATTATCCGGATTTTCAATTCCGCGTTTAATGAGCTGACTGGGAATACCCTGGATTTTTACCCAAAAACTCTGCACGAGGAAATCGATGCCATTAATGAGGTGGTTTATAACACCATCAACAATGGCGTTTACCGGGCGGGTTTTGCCACCACTCAGGAAGCCTATGAGAACGCCTTTGATGCTTTGTTCGAAAACCTAGATGCGCTCGATAACAGGTTAGGAAAACAACGCTACCTCGTCGGTGACCAAATTACCGAAGCGGATTGGAGGCTGTTTACCACCCTGATCAGGTTCGATGCGGTTTATCATGGTCATTTCAAAACCAACCTGAAACGGATCGAGGATTATTCCAACATTTCAGAATATCTGCGCGAGCTTTATCAGGTGCCGGGTGTCAGCGAGACCGTGAATTTCGATCACATCAAGCGCCATTATTATGTCAGCCAAATCACCATCAACCCAAACCAGGTGGTACCAAAGGGCCCGAATATTGACTTTGCCCGACCTCACCGCCGGGGCGCATAGGGTAGGCCCGGCATGAACTGCAGGTTAATCTGAAAAAAATGGTGCCGCGGAAAAGGAATTGAACCCCATTGTCCGAATTTTTGGCCTCCCCTTGACCTCGGGTGAAATATGTTACTGCATGAAGCAGCATGCAGTAACCTTAGGTCTTTCATTTCCTCAGCATTTTAAAGAAATGTTGCTCTATGATGTTGCACGCAACATCCCCGAAAATCGCAAAATTTGTTAACAGTACGGGGGGTAATTCTAACTCGAAGTTTTACCATCAGTGTGCGGTGATCAAAGCCCCCCAGCCATCTGCCTCGCCACCGCCGAACATGCACTTGAGTTTACTGGTGCAGGCACTTCCTCAAGGTTGATGGCCAAGAAAGACTTCAATTTCCGGAAATTCTTGGGCAAAAACCCGCAGCCTTTCCGCGGATAAATTTGCCAATTTACGGTCGGCTGCACCTTTTTGTGGAATGCCGTGGTCCCATTCAACCCTAATCCGGACCGCATCACCAATGATCAGTTTGGGGCCGTCTTTTGTTCGGACCAAATAGGCCGTGGAACCCGGGGTATGCCCCG
>JAZFRG010000145.1:0-3721 GCA_036445535.1 Sphingomonadales bacterium | reverse complement strand
TGGCACCCCCCGATTCGGGGTGGGTAATGCCAATAACCTCTTGAGCATCTTTGGGTAAAAGCTCAATGTAGAGCGGGTGCTTTGGCATCAATTCTTCAATAAACCGGTAATTGCCAAAACTGTTGATACGGTCGGCGGCGACCAGCTCCATTTTGAAAAAGTTCCGCCCAACCGCATCCCAAAACGGCGATTGGTTTGCCTCATCAACCCAACCCCTAATTTCCGCCATCAGATTTTTAGCAAAGCGCTCCGGGTAGGAAGCAATGAGTAAAAACCGGGATTTCGAGAGTAGCGTCCCATTTCCGCCCAAGCGGTAATCCGGATAAAGATAAAGCGTTGCCAGCTCAGCCGAGCCCTTATGCGGCGTGCCATAGTGGAGGGAATGAAATTCGGAATGAACCTCGGGGTCGGTACACGAATGAAGCTCTTCCTTAATTTCATAATTATAAAACGGCCGGTCCAACCCCACCTGTGAAAAAATTCCGGTGGTGCCCACAATCCTGCCCTTTTCAGTATCCTCCAAAACCAAGAAGTAATTATAGGTTCCCGGGTCATCCTTGATGTCGGCGGCAAAAGCATTTTGTGACCCCAGAATGCGTGCCGCCAACCGTTCCTTGGAAACCGGCAGGGTAGTAATGCCGTCCGAGGCATCAAAAGCCAGCGTATATAAATCATCTAAATCTTTGCCCTCAACCGGGCGAATTAACATCATAATTATATTCCCTTAACGCTCCCCTAGACTGAAATTGCCAGCGGCATAATTTAAAAGCAAGAGGGCACTTAATTTGGCCCGCTCGGTAAAACTGTCAACCAGGGCAAATTCGTCCACCGTGTGAATTTTTCCACCGCGAACCCCAAGGGTATCAATATTCGCCAAACCCGCCGCCGCCAGATTGTTGCCATCACAGCACCCGCCGGTGGGTTTCCAGGCAACTTCAACACCAATCTCGGCTCCATAGCCCTTTAAAATCTCAAAAAGTCTGGTGTTTTTTTCACCCAGCACCTTGGCGGGTCTGGTGAAATGGCCATGGGGTTCAATCATTAGCCCACCCGCAGAATGTTTACGGACCAGTTTTTGAAAGCGTTCTTCAAACCAGGTTTGTTGCTCCCTATCGGCAACCCGAACATTAAAGGTCATGATCGCCAGATCCGGAACAATATTGGGGGCCATTCCACCTTCAAGTTTTGCCGGATTTACCGTTAAACCGGGTTCTTGGCCGTTCAGTGCATAAAGATCGATTATAAACCGGGATAGGCCATGGATGGCATTAATCCCTTTTTCAAATTCGCGGCCGGCGTGGGCTGATTTACCACGCACCACCACCGTGAAATTACCGCTTCCTTTTCTATCGCCCGCCAAGGTTCCATCAGGCAGGGCCGGCTCAAAGGTCATGCCAAAATCAAAATCCTTGGCGCGTTCCATTAAAATCGGCGATGATCCGATCGAGCCAATTTCTTCATCTGAGTTTAAAAGAACTTCAAAATCCAACCCTTCGGCAACCTTTGAGCGGCTCAGCGCCTCAAGCGCCACCAGCATGACAATAATGCCACCCTTCATATCAGCAACGCCGGGTCCGTTTAAGGTATTGTCATCAAGAAATTCAGGGGTTTGAAAGTCGCTATCCTTTGGAAATACCGTATCCAAATGCCCGGTTAAAAGCACTTTTCTATTGGCATTGGTGTTTTTGGAAAACCGGTAAACATTGCCGTAAGGGTGGGGTTCAACCTCGCCATCCCGCCCCACCCGCTGGCCAGCCAGGGTTTCAACAACCTCGGTCTTGACGGGTAAACTGGAAAAGGCGGCGCTGACTGCAGCCCCCATCTCCCCAATGCCATCCAGATTATGGCTGCCGGAATTGACCTTCGACCAGGCCCCCACCATATCGATCATGCGGTCCTTTTGGCCATCAATCCAGGCCAATTCTGTTTGAAATTTCGACATAGCGGCAACTTAGTACAACAAGTTGGTAAATCCAACGTTAAAGCAAAAGAAAAGGCGTTGACGGCGGGCAAAAATTACTGCTTCTTAATTTTAAAATAAACGCTTTCCCGATGAGGGTTTTATGAAAAATATTAGCCGCCACGCGGACCTGGCTGACCGTGATTTACAACACCTTTTGCATCCTCAAAGCAACATTGTCGATGTTCTGAAAGAGGGCCCAAAAATTATGGAAATGGGCAAAGGTATTCGGGTTAAGGACGCCACCGGCAAAGATGTGATCGATGGCCTGGCGGGTTTGTGGTGCGTCAATGTTGGCTATGGCCGACCTGAGTTGGCCGAGGTAATGAAACTGGCGGCCGAGAATTTAAGTTATTTCCACAGCTTTTCGGGGATGTCGAACCCGCCAGAAATCCTGCTCGCAGAAAAGCTGGCGGCCATGGCCCCGGGCGACCTAAACCGTGTATTTTTTGGCTGTTCGGGGTCTGACGCCAACGACACCATCATGAAAATTGTCTGGCATTACAACTATATCAAGGGCCGCCCTGAGAAGAAAAAAATCATCTCCAGATGGAGCTCCTATCACGGCACTTCTATCTCAACCGCAAGCCTCACCGGCCTGCCAACCTTTCACGCGCCCTATAATCTGCCGCTGCCTGAAGTTCTCCATACCGAAATGCCGCACTATTACCGGTTCGGAAAACCAGGGGAATCTGAGGCAGATTTTACCGCCCGGATTGTTGACGCTTTGGAGAAAATGATCCTAGATGAGGGTCCTGAGACCATTGGTGCTTTTATTGCCGAACCTATTACCGGTGCCGGCGGGGTGGTTGCCCCCTCGAAAGGGTATTTCGAAGCCGTGCAAAAACTTCTTAAAAAACACGATATTCTAATGATTGCCGATGAGGTGATTTGCGGGTATGGCCGGCTTGGAGCCAATTTCGGTTCAGAGATTTTTAACATCAAACCAGACCTGATGGCCTCGGCAAAGGGTTTGACATCGGGTTACTTTCCGTTATCGGCGGTTTTTATCACCGACGAAATTTGGCAAGGTTTAAAGGAGGGCTCAGAAAAGACCGGAAACTTTGCCCACGGCTACACCTATTCCGGCCACCCGATTGGCTGTGCGGTAGCGTTAAAAAATCTTGAAATTATCGAAGAAGAAGGGTTGGTGGAAAATGCCCTGGTTATGGGGGGCTATCTCCACAATCAGCTGGAAGCTGCATTTAAGGACAACCCCCACGTTGGCCAAATCCGTGGCCAGGGCCTTCTTGCCGGCATTCAGTTGATGGTGGATGCCGGGGACAAAAAGTTTTTCGACCCGAAACGCAAAATCCCGTTCCGGATCCAGCAAACCGCCTATAAAAATGGTCTGATTTGCCGGAACCTGCCGTCGGTTACCTCGATTGCGTTATCCCCGCCATTAATTGTCACCCGGGCAGATATTGATGAAATTGTCGGGCTTCTGGCCAAAAGCTTTGATGAAGTTTTGGGTGATCTATCCAAGGAAGATTTAAAACCGGCGGGTTAAATCAGTTTCTCATCCTTGAACCACTGAACGGTTCGTTTCAGGGCAGACTTCACAGACCCTGGGGCATACTCCAAGCGTTTTTCGGCGGCGTGGGTTGAAACGAAGGCCGAGTTTAGGGCCAACTTGACCGCCTCTTTGGAGGCCACCGGGGGTTTTCGCGTTATGAAATCAGCGAAAAATTCGGCGAAAATTCCGGTCAGCGCTGCCAATTGATAGGGCACCTTGCGCTTGGGCATTTTAACCGGTGAGAC
>JAZFRG010000144.1:0-3552 GCA_036445535.1 Sphingomonadales bacterium | reverse complement strand
GACCTGTGGTGGGGGGTTCTATAAAGTCGACAACATTTTAGGGGGTGCCTGTAGGACGCCAAGAGAGGATAGTTGGTGGTTCGAGAGCCGCCGATGGATACCTGGGGGACAAGTAGAGGGCGCACTTTCACCTAAGCAAGTAGTGAGTACAGCCACCAACAAGCCGCCCGGTTACACCTACGATACCCCACCTTATGAAGTTGGAGGGGATACCACTTCATTCAAAATCATCAAAATTGCTTGGACATTTGATGATGGTCCGGTGGGTAAAACCGAAGCTATGCGTAAGTCTTTGGGATTAACCCACGCCACCTGGTACATTATGTTCAATGAAATCATGAATAACGAAAAGAAAAACATTGAAGACTTAAAAGAAATCCAGAAAAGTGGTGGAGAAATTGCCATTCACTCATTTCATAAAGACGATTCCCATGTTGCCTGGTTTCCTATGTCCACGAAGGGGTCTTACCGCGATATAGAAGCCGCAATGAATGATTTAGCTATATTTAAAACATATTTGACCGGGAAGGAACTTAAGGTAAAATTTGTCAGGCTTCCTTTTGGCCTGATTACAGAATTGAGCCAGTATCTGGCAGATCAGGGCGTATATTCAGAAGAAAAAACAAAGCGCCTAACCATCGCGAAACAAATTATAAAGGGAGCCTATGAGGGGTCTGAGGTCGGCGCACTTAAAGTGAAAACGGACTTCGAGTTTATGAAAACCAAGATAAATGGTTTGGGGCTCCACCTTTGGGGGGGCTCAAGGAACAATGGCCGGGAAATTAGTTACCAGAGCTGGGAAGCGGAAACCTCGGGTGTCCCCAGTCGGGCTGACGATACAACAACAGAAGTCAGCGAGGCAAGAAAGAAGCAACAGTTAAGTGTGCCAGCTAAGGATAAGGATAAGGCTGGGAGATTTGAAGGGATTGTTAATAAAGTCGCTACGGGCGGTCGGTCACATTCTCTTGTAATTCTTGCCCATGAAACCACCCAAGAAGATGTTGATGCGGTGAAGGTGGATAAGGATAAAATGGAGGAATATGCCACTTCCAAGAAGGTCAAAATTGAATATTATACGATGAGCGGCCTGTACAAGGCGCTCCGTGGCACAGAGCCATAAAATTTCATAGTCAGAGAAAAAACAGAAAAAAATGACAGACCACGCACCAGCTAAAGCTACATTTTCGAAGGCAAGCCCCTTGAAGGTTCCGCCTGGGCGGGGATCGCCGGGTCATGGAAATTTTCCCGGGCTGGCGCGGGTGCAACATGCCCTGCACGAGACTTCCGAAGCCCCGATCCAGCGAAAATGTGAAGGATGTGAGGCGGAGGATGCCTTGGAGGCAAATCCCTGCATCCAGCCCAAGCTTGAAGTCGGTCCAGCCAATGACCGGTTTGAGCAAGAGGCCGATCAGACCGCCGAGCGGGTCATGCGCATGGCCGAGCCGGCGTTATTTAAATCCCAAATTTCAGCGGGCACCAATCAGGTCCAGGCCAAGGGCGCAAAGGGTGGGGCGGTTCCTTCAAAAGTTGCCAACAGCATTAAAGGTTTAAGGGGTGGGGGAACGCCTTTACCCAAAACTTCGAAAGCTTTTTTCGAGCCCCGGTTCGGTCAGGACTTCTCAAAAGTCCGGCTTCACACCGATGCCAAGGCATCCCAAATGGCAGATTCCATCCAGGCTAAGGCCTTCACGCTCGGCAACGACATCGCCTTTGCCAAGGGTGCCTATAACCCGGAGAGCCAATCCGGAAAACAACTTTTGGCACATGAGTTGACCCACACCGTGCAGCAGGGTGGGGTGCGGAACCAAGTGCCAACCATTCGTCGACAAGAGAAAAAACCACCGGAAATGAAAGCCAAAGACGCCCCTAATTCAAGTAAAGAAGAAATATCCCCTCGCCCAATTTTTCAGGATGTTTGGAAAGCGTTTCATCAAAAAGGATTAACAGGCAATAAACACATCGCCGACTTGATAGGTGGAAAAGTAGAAATAAATGCCAACCTTCCAGCCGAGTCAGGAGGTTGGTCAAATTTTTGTGTTGTTCGAATTTCTCACGCTTTAAACAAGGGTGGACAAGAAATCCCCTTTATTAAAAGGAAAACTGTATCAGGGGCTAAAGGTAAGTGGCACCTTTTTCGAGTAACCGATTTGAATGATTACCTCATAGTTCAATGGGGTGCCCCCGACGTGTTTACTGAAGGGGAAAGAGGTAAACTAGATTCTTCAACAGTGAAGGGAAAACAAGGGATTTTAATGTTGAATACGCTCGGGGCCTGGCAAGGTGCTACGGGACATTTTACGCTTTGGGATGGCACTAAAACTATAGATAAGACAGAAAAATACTTCAAATCCTCCATCGGGCTTAAACTTTGGGTTCTGCCCTAAAAAATAGAAATCAATAAATGCCAAGGTCCTAAACTAACAAGTAATTCCACAACCATATTTAGTTATCGCAAAGAAAGAAAATAGAGACATCTGGAAACAAATGATAAACCTTGCACCAGCTAAAGCGACCACCTCAAAGGCAAGCCCTTTGAAGGTTCCGCATGACCTACAACCTTGAAACTTTCTCCTAAAACCCCACCACACCCATGATGCGAAAAACAGTATTAAAATGCAATTTTTAGCATTGTATTTAATTGTAAAATGTGACATCCTCTTTTCCTGAATTTAAAGCGTGACGGCTGGCAAATTCAAATAATTTTTTTGGTTTATAAAACCTAAAGCGGAATTGTATTGGTGGGTGTTGTTCTTTGTTTTGAGCAAAACTACCCTTTGCGATTCCCATGTCACAGGCTTCACCCACTACCGGGGAAGGATATGGGCGATGACAATAAAAAAAGGACGGTTGCCCTTTTGGGCCCGTTTGTTTTTTGTCAAAACCAGAAACGCCTGGACCCTAAAATATCCGGAAAAACCGGTGAACTTCTGGCCTTTCTGATCGCCAATGAAGGGCGTTATTTGCAGCGCGATACCCTGGTCTCCGAGATTTGGGGAGGGCGCAACTGGGCGCGGGGAAAATCTTCCTTAAATACCGCGCTTTGGCGGATCAGGAAAATTTCATTCTTCCAGGACTTTTTCACCCTGGATTCCTGTGAAACCAGCCTTAACCTTAAAACAAATCCCGCGATTGAAGTTGATATTCATTTACTGGAAAAGGCCATCAGAAAGGCCTCCCTTCAAAACGGCTTTGGCCACGATCTGCTTTCAAAGGATATTAACGGACAATTGCGCAGCGCGGTGGATAAGTATTTTGGACCCTTTCTGGAACCATACAGCTCAAACTGGGTTTTGGTTGAGCGCGAAAGGCATTTAAATTTTTATATTCGTGCCCTTTTAACCTTGATTCATGATGCTGCTGAGCGCCGGGATTTTGAGGAGGCCCTGGAATTTGGCATGAAAATACTGGCTGAGGATCCTTTCCGCGAATCGACCCAACGCGAGGTCATGTGGCTTTATGTATTAAATGGCCAGCGCGCGGCCGCCATCCTCCATTACCGGCACTTTCGTGAACTTATCCTGAGTGAGCTGGAGATCGAACCGCTTTCGGAAA
>JAZFRG010000143.1:0-6798 GCA_036445535.1 Sphingomonadales bacterium | reverse complement strand
GCTGGGTATATTGGCATGCTGATCTCGGTTCAGGCAAATGTCAGAACCACCGAAGCTGCCCGGACCAGTCTTCAGGGTGGTTTGACCATGGCTTTTAAATCAGGGGCCGTCACCGGTATGCTGGTTGCTGGCCTGGCGCTTTTATCCGTTACCGTTTATTATTTAATTCTGACCAACACCTTGGGCTTTGAGGCAACTAGCCGGACGGTAATCAACTCGCTGATTGCGCTTGGTTTTGGTGGCTCCTTAATTTCAATTTTTGCCCGTCTTGGTGGCGGCATCTTCACCAAGGGTGCGGATGTTGGCGCTGACCTGGTTGGTAAGATCGAAGCGGGTATCCCTGAAGATGACCCCCGCAACCCGGCCGTGATTGCCGATAACGTGGGTGATAACGTGGGCGATTGTGCCGGCATGGCTGCTGACCTTTTTGAAACCTATGTGGTAACGATTACCGCGACCATGGTTTTGACCGCATTATTTGTAACCACTGGCGCTGAAGTTATTATGTCCTTACCGCTGGTCATTGGCGCGATTTGCATCGTCACCTCGATCATCGGAACCTACTTCGTCAAGCTAGGCAAAAAAGAAAATATTATGGGCGCCCTTTATAAAGGCTTTTTGGTTACCTCCATCCTGTCGGTTATCGCGCTTTATTTTGGCTTGAATTATGTTTTCCCCATGGCTACCGAAATTTCAGTTGGCGATCGCACCTTCACCGGATTTGATCTGTTTTTATCTGGCATGGTTGGTTTGGCGCTGACCGGGTTGATTATCTGGATTACAGAATACTACACCGGCACCAATTACCGCCCGGTAAGAAGTATTGCCAAGGCCTCTGAAACCGGCCACGGCACCAACGTCATTCAGGGTCTGGCTGTTTCTCTGGAATCCACCGCACTTCCAGCCATCGTAATTGCGGCCGGTATCATCATTGCCTTTAAACTGGCTGGTGTTATGGGCCTTGGCTTTGCGGCTACTACGATGCTGGCGCTGGCTGGCTTTGTGGTTGCCCTTGATGCCTACGGCCCGGTGACAGACAACGCCGGCGGGATTGCCGAAATGGCCAAACTTGATAAAAAGGTTAGAGCCCGCACCGATGCGCTTGATGCGGTGGGGAATACCACCAAAGCTGTTACCAAGGGTTATGCCATTGGCTCTGCCGGGCTGGCCGCGCTGGTTCTGTTTGCTGCTTATACCGAAGATTTGAATGTTTACTTCAGTGATGTTGCGGTCGATTTTAGCCTGTCCAACCCTTACGTCGTGGTTGGCCTTCTGATGGGGGCTTTGTTGCCTTACCTGTTTGGCGCCATGGGCATGATGGCGGTGGGTCGTGCTGGGGGTGCAGTGGTTGAAGAGGTGCGTTCCCAGTTCAAGAACGATCCGGGCATTATGAAGGGCACTTCAAAACCTGATTATGCCAAATTGGTAGACCTTTTAACCAAAGCCGCGATCAAGGAAATGGTTGTGCCTTCGTTGCTGCCAATACTGGCGCCAATTGCGACCTACTACATTATTCTCCTGGTCGCTGGCCAGGCCGCGGCATTTGCTGCGCTCGGCGCGTTGCTTTTGGGTGTAATCGTTGGCGGGCTTTATGTCGCTATTTCGATGACCGCGGGGGGCGGGGCCTGGGATAACGCCAAAAAGTACATCGAAGACGGTCACCATGGTGGTAAGGGCTCACCCGCCCATCACGCTGCGATTACCGGCGATACCGTTGGGGACCCCTATAAAGACACTGCAGGTCCTGCTGTGAACCCGATGATCAAGATTACAAATATTGTAGCGCTTCTTTTGCTGGCCATGTTAGCCCACTAGAAGTGTTCACCAGAAAAACAAAAAGCCCCGGAGTTTCCGGGGCTTTTTTTATTTGGATAAATAATTAATTATTGGCCCGGGTTTCCGCTAAACCGCCCAACGTTGCCAAAGATCTGTTCAAAAAATCCTAATTTCCGGCCACGGGTTGGGGTTTTATCCTTCCTGGGTTTAATTTTCCGGGCATCGGCAAGGGTAATGGTATTAATTTCTTCAACAACTCCTGCCTCATCAAAATGAATCGCCATAATGGTTCGCTCCGTCGCCGAGGCTTTGAAAAAAGAGCGCCGTCTGGCGTGCTCATTAATGTAATACCAGACATCATCGGTGAAGGTGCCGCGCATTGAGGGGTTTCCTAAAAGATTGACCACAGAAGACATATTGTCGAATCCAGGGGTTACGGCCCCGGTTTCGTTCGTGTCCATAATATAACCCCGGATCTGGCGGTCAACGGTGCAACCGGATATCGCAAACCCTAAAATCAGGGTCGAAGTTAATAAAATATTTCGCTTGGATAAGGCTTTCACAAATTTTTCCCTGGTGCCAAATTTTTTGGTCATTTTCTTTTAGATTTTTATTTCACTTAATCCCAGCCGGGTGTAAGTAACTGGGCAAATAATGCAAGCGCAAAATGGCAAGAATTTGGCCTTCTGTCAATTTAGCATGTTAACAAATTGGAAGAAAAATAAGAAATGAAGCTGTTTGCTACCCTTAAAAATGCCCAGAGTGCCAAAGCAGTGCGCAAGGATGCCGTTTTTAGCCTCTATAATGGGCTTGTGGGCCAGGCGCGTAACCCGGCCCTTTATAAGGATTTTGCAATTCCAGACACCCTGGATGGCCGTTTCGATGCGATTGTTTTCCATATTACACTTTTTGGACTGGCCACCAGTGAAACCTTAAAGGGTGACCCCGGGTTGGCGGACATTGGCAAGGATATCATTGGCGTATTCCTAAAGGATATGGACCGGAATTTGCGGGAAATAGGGGTGGGTGATTTAAGCGTGGGGAAAAAGGTGAAAAAAATGGCCTCGGCGCTTTATGGGCGGATTGATGCCTATTCCACCGCTCTGGTGCAACCCAGCCCAGAAAAGGCCCTTACCCTTGCCTTGGAGCGGAATTTATACCGGGGCGAAAAAGTTCAAAAAAAACAGGCCAATGGCCTGGCCAAGTACGGCCTGAAAAAGTTTAAAGTCTGGCAAACCCTGGAAATTGAAGCCATCGGGTCTGGAAGTTTGGAACCGCGGGATGCCAGCCATGGAAAATGAATTTCTCCGCATAGAAAACCTGCCTAAATTGGCCACCAGAGATAAACCCCTGGTCCTTAGGGCCAATGAGCATGAACGCCAGGCTTTGGCCAAAAGGGCAGCAATTCCAGCCTTTGAATTTTTTGAAACTACGCTGAGGGTAACGCCTAACGGCACGGGAACCTTTAGGATTTCGGGCAAGTTTAAAGCCAGGGTTACGCTTGTGTGCAGCCGTTCGCTAAAAGAGTTTACCTCGAAAATTGATGAAGATTTTTCAGAAATTTTTATCACCCCTGATCAGTATCAAAAATTGGCCGATGAGGGCATTGAAGAACGGGATGATTATGAAGTTTTCGAGGACGAAAATGTTGATCTGGGTGAGATGGCGGCACAGCTACTGATCCTTGCCATTGACCCTTTTCCTTATCTAGAGGGTGACATTCCTGAAAAAATAGCTACATCAGGGGTTAGGGTTTTAAGCGAGGAGCAGGCGAGGACGGAAAAGAGCCCTTTCGCTAAACTAAAAAACCTGCAAAAGAAAACTTGAACCGGGTTCCACAAAGGGTACGTTGGCGCAAATAATAGGACTTATGAAAAAGTGACAGGCACAATAACACTGGCCGTTGACGCCATGGGCGGTGACAAAGGCTCACTTACCACTGTTGAAGGGGTTTCCCTTGCAGCAGATCGGTATCCGTTTGTAAATTTTCTGGTTTTCGGGAAAGAACCGGAAATCCTGAAAGAGCTTCAAAAATATAAAAACCTGGAAGGCAGGGTGGAAATTGTCCACACCGATGAGGTTGTTAAAGGCGAGGACAAACCTTCCTTGGCAATCAGGCGCGGCAGGAAATCCTCCATGGGGTTGGCCATCGCCTCGGTCAAGGATGGCCGCGCTCAGGTTGCGGTCTCTTCAGGCAACACCGGCGCGCTAATGGCGTTGGCTAAAATTACCCTTCGGACCATGCCGGGGATCGACCGGCCGGCGCTTGTCACCACCCTTCCGGCTTTGAAAAAAGACGTTGTTATGCTTGATCTTGGTGCCAACGTCGAATGTTCAGAATTTAATCTGGTGCAATTCGCAATTATGGGCACCGCCTATGCCCGGACGGTTCTTAAAATTAAAAAACCCGAGGTCGGGATTTTGAATGTAGGAATTGAAGAATTGAAGGGCAGTGAAGCGGTTAAAAATGCTGCCGCAATTCTAAGGGCTAATAACTCATTGCCCATGAAATTTACCGGTTACGTTGAGGGCGACCGGATCGGTATTGGCGGCACCGATGTAATTGTCACTGACGGGTTTACCGGCAACATTGCCATTAAAACCGCTGAGGGAACCGCCAAGCTTATTAGGGAATTAATGCGCCGCGCCTTTGGCCGCTCGCTAATTACCAAACTTGGGTATCTTTTTGCCAAGCCAGGGCTTGACTGGATCAGAATCCATCTTGATCCCAACACCCATAACGGCGCGGTGTTTTTGGGGCTCAACGGGCTGGTTGTTAAAAGCCATGGGGGTGCCAGCGCTTTTGGCTTTTCAGAAGCCATCAGGGCGGCGGTTAACATGTCCAAAAACGGAATTATTCCCCTTATCAAAAAAGATTTGGAAAATTTTGAAGCACCGGACCTTTCCATCAAGGAGCAATCCTAGATCATGGCAGTTATTCGATCAGTTGCTATAGGCTGCGGTTCTTATTTGCCTAAAAGGGTTGTCAGCAATGATGAACTGGCAAAAACCGTCGACACCTCGGATCAGTGGATTAGAGAGCGCACCGGCATTAAACGCCGCCATATCGCAGCGGACGATGAAATGACCTCAGACCTTGCCCTTCATGCCGCCCGGGAGGCCTTGAGCGACGCTGGCCTTGAAGGCTCGGACATTGATTTAATCATTCTTGCCACCTCGACCCCGGATTATACCTTCCCGGCCACCGCCACCACCGTGCAGGCGGCACTGGGCATGACCGGGGGCTTTGCCTTTGATGTTCAGGCGGTGTGCTCAGGATTTGTTTTTGCCATGGCCACCGCCGATAATTTTATCAAGGCCGGACAGGTCAAGCGCGCGCTTGTTATTGGCGGTGAGACATTTTCCCGAATTCTCGACTGGGAAGACCGCACCACTTGCGTTTTGTTTGGTGACGGGGCAGGGGCGGTTATTCTGGAGGCCCAGGAAGGTGAGGGCTTGCAGACCGACCGCGGCGTATTCTCCTCGCACCTGCATTCTGATGGCCGTTTTCAGGACTGTCTTTATGTGGATGGTGGCCCATCCTCCACCCAGACTACCGGGCATCTTCGGATGAAGGGGAAAGAGGTTTTCAAGCACGCGGTCAATAAACTGGCCAGCGTTGTTTTTGAAACCTTGGAAGCCAATAATTTAGAACCAAATGATATCAATTGGGTTGTCCCCCACCAGGCCAATAAACGGATCCTCGATGGCACCGCCAAGAAATTTAAAATTCCGGCCGAGCGGGTGATCATTACGGTGGACGATCATGCCAATACCTCAGCCGCTTCGATCCCGCTGGCGCTGTGCACGGCGGTAAAAGATGGCCGAATCCAGAAGGGTGACCTTTTACTGATGGAGGCGATGGGTGGTGGATTTACCTGGGGCGCGGTCCTAATGCGCTGGTAGGTTTATTCTTCGCAACGCCCCAAAGCCTCAAAACGAACCAATAATTCTATGCCTTTAGCCGGCTTATTTTTTTCAAATTTAAATTCATAGAAATAATTTTTAATCCATGATCCAAATTGGCCAGGAATCGTTGATGAAATTATTTTCAGATTTTTTGCTAATCCGTTTTTGTTAACATCAAAACTAAAAACGACATCCCCACAATATTTTTTCCTTTTTTGACCGCGATTTAAAACGGGCATTTGGTATTCCATTATTAAAGGTTCTGCAGGGCCTGAGACCCGCTGAAAATGAATTTTACATAAACTAAAGGCGCAGAAACCAACTTCAAAAAGGACATCCTTTTGAGGGTTCCCCTTTTCAAATTCCAGACGCTCCAGAAAAAACCGTTTCAAATTCGAATCAAAAAGTAAATCTTTATTTCTTTGTAAAACCCTAAGATTTGTTAGTTTCCCATCGGCCCCAATATCAAGTACGAGTAGGGCTTTGCCAAAATTTGCCCCAACAAATTTGGAATAAAGGTTTGCAAATTCTTCCCAATTAATGGGTTCAACAGTGTTTTCATACGGTGTAGCAAAAAAATCTCTAAGGGTCTCTGCCTCCTTTGCGTTCTCAAGGATAATAGCTGACCTAGCCAAAGCCGGAAAAACAAGGAAAGCAAGAAGGAAAGCAAAAGGCAACACTACAGCTTTTTTAAAAAGCATATTTTTACTCCTTAAGCCGAAAAGTCTTTCAATCAAAAAGGGTATAAGGTGAAAGAGTCAAGGTTTTTTTAAATTTTGGACATTTTTCATTTTTTTAAAAATTAAAGACTTCTTTTAAGTCTTTGATATTGACGCGTCTTTTCGGCTCGGCTACGGTTTTTCCTTAGTGATGCATTATTTTTCTTAGAGAGGGATCAATTCATGTCTGACAAAACACTCACGCGGGCAGACATCTCGGAAGCTATTTATCAAAACGTAGGGTTATCAAGGCATGAATCGGCCGATCTGGTTGAAACCGTTTTGGCGGAAATTTCCGGAGCCCTGGTAGCCGGCAAGAATGTTAAAATATCCTCCTTTGGCAGTTTTATGCTGCGCGACAAGACCGGCCGCATTGGCCGCAACCCGAAAACCG
>JAZFRG010000142.1:0-5796 GCA_036445535.1 Sphingomonadales bacterium | reverse complement strand
TGATGTCGTCCAGCATTCCGGAAATCCTGATTTATTGTTAGCTACCAGCTACCAACGTCGTCGCCATGTTTGGGTCTTGATCGACGGCGGACCGGGCTCAGGCATGCACAGATCAGATGACGGCGGGGCAACCTGGACCAAAATTACCGCTGGCATTCCGGGCGGCGATTTGGGGCGCATTGGCCTGGGCCAATCACCATCCAATCCGAATATCGTTTACGCGATAATTGAATTGCCTGAAGGGGCCGGGGCGATTTACCGCACCGATGATTTTGGGGTGACCTGGAATAAGATGTCAGACCGCGGCACTTCAAGCCCGCAGTATTATAATGAACTGGTTGTCGACCCTCATAATTCTGAGCGGGTTTATTTGATGGATACCATTGCTTCTGTGTCTGACGACGGTGGGCGTAACTGGCGCGGTCTTTCGACCGAGGCCAAGCATGTCGATGAGCACGCGCTTTGGATTGACCCCGATGATACTAATCATTTGATTATTGGTAATGATGGCGGGGTTTACGAAAGCTATGACCAGGGAGAAAACTGGCGGCATATGCGCAACCTGCCACTTACCCAGTTCTACCGGGTTGAGGTGGATAACGAAGCACCGTTTTATAATATCTACGGCGGCACTCAGGATAACAGCTCGTTGGGCGTGCCCTCCAGGAACACCCACCCGGGGATTGATAATTCAGACGTCACTTGGACGCTCTACGGCGATGGTTTCCAGACCCGGGTTGATCCCACCAACGCAGATATCGTTTATTCCCAGCTGCAATACGGGCTGTTGTTCCGCTATGACCGGAAAAACGGTGACCGGGTTTTCATCACCCCTCAGGAGGATGCTGGTGAAGACGTTTACCGCTGGAACTGGAACTCTGGGTTCATTATCAGCCCGCACAGCAATACCCGGCTTTATTTTGGCGCTGAATACTTATTCCGCTCTGACGATGGCGGCATGTCCTGGGACAAGGTCAGCGGTGATTTAACCCGCGATCTTGACCGCAACAAGCTGGAAGTTATGGACCGCATCTGGGGCGTTGATACGATCGCTAAAAATGCCTCGACCTCGATGTATGGTTCGATCATTTCAATTTCAGAAAGCGCCATTACCGAGGGCTTGATTTATGTCGGCACCGATGATGGCCTGATCCAGATCACCGCTGATGGTGGCGCCAACTGGACCAAGGTTGATCGTGTAAAAGGCGTTCCTGACATGAGCTACATCGGCGATCTTTTGGCCTCCAGCCACGATTCAAATGTCGTTTATGCTACTTTTGACAACCATAAGAAGGGCGACTTTAAACCCTACGTTTATAAGTCGACCAACCAGGGCCGCACCTGGACCGCGATCACCGGTAACCTTCCTGAAAAGGGCACGGTTCATACCATCCAGGAAGACCATGTTGATCCCAACCTTTTGTTTGTCGGCACCGAATACGGCATTTTCTTTAGCCAGAACGGTGGGGAAGATTGGATCCAGATGAAATCAGGTTTGCCCACCATTGCCATCCGCGATCTGGAAATCCAGGAGCGCGAAAACGATTTGGTGGCAGCCAGCTTTGGCCGTGGGTTTTATGTGCTGGATGATTACTCCCCTTTACGGGTAGACGCCGCGACGGTGAAAGAGGCAGGCAATTATCTTTATAATATCAAGGATGCCCTGCTGTTTGTTGAGGATGATCGCTATCTTGGCGGTGCCACCGGCTCGCAAGGTGATGACTTTTACGCCGCAGAAAACCCCTCTTACGGGGCGATCTTCTCCTATTACATGGACGAAGGCCTGAAGACCAGAAAGGACGTCCGCCAAGAAGCCGAAGGCAAGATCAAGGAAGAGGGCGGTGATAACTTTTACCCAAGCTGGGATGACCTGCGCGAAGAAGACTGGGAAGAAGCCCCGGTGGTGGTTTTCACCATTCGCGATAATGAGAACAACGTCGTGCGCCGGATCACCGGTCCCAGCGGGGCAGGGTTCCACCGCATTGCCTGGGATTTAAGGTCGTTTGATACTTTGCCGGTAGACCTTGAAGGCGATGAAACACCGGGCGGGTTTTATGTTCGCCCGGGTCAGTATTCGGTAAGCGTTGCCAAGCGTCATGACGGTGCCTGGGTTGAGCTAACAGGGCCCGCCGACTTTAATGTTACCTACCTGGATAACGGTACTTTCTCACCCGATTTTGATGCTTTGTATGCTTTCCAGAAAAGCTATGCAGAGCTGATGCGGGTCGGGACGGGGGTTAACAGCCTGATGAACGAAATGCGGGTCCGGATTAACAATGTCAAACGCGCGCTGATGAATGACCCGGATGCCACCGCCGACCAAAACGATCGGGTTCGGGTGATGGATCGCCAATTAAAGGAACTTGAAGTGACCTTGAACGATGACCTGACAATTACCAATCGGAACGAGGAAGGACCCAAATCGGTTTCCAACAGGCTCTTTGGTACCTATGGGCTTATTCCTTTTGTGATGTCCCAGTCGCTTAGCAATCCAACCGAGGAGGTAATGGATTCGGTTGCCATTGCCACGACAGAAATCCGCGGGGTGATTGACCGGGCAGGGGCCCTTGATGCCGCAATCAGTGCGCTTGAGGCAGAGATTAATGACAGCGCGCCCTGGACGCCGGGTCAGGTTCCAGAAATCGGCACCAACTAGGCAGCGTATAAAAATTTTAATAACGGGGCTTCGGCCCCGTTTTTTTTGAGCTTGATTTATGGTCTGCTCTCAACCAACCTCAAAACCTAGGCGGGGGATATGGAAGATCTTATTGTCATTTTAGCAGTATTGGCCCTTAGCGGGGCCCTGGCCGGGTTTCTGTCGGGTTTGATGGGCATTGGCGGGGGTATCGTAATGATCCCAATTCTCTATTATGTCTTTGGTTTAATTGAAGCGCCGGAGGCTTATTTGATGCACCTTTCGGTGGCGACCTCGCTGGGGATAATTATTCCAACTACTTTTTTCTCATTCAGAGCGCACCAAAAGCGCGGTGCAGTGGATTTCGAAATTGCCAAAACCTGGATACCCTGGATGGCCGTAGGGGCGATTTTTGGCACGATGGTAGCTGTCGATGTGAATTCAGAGGCCCTGGTGCTGTTTTTTGCGGTTATGGCCGCCCTGATGGGCTTAAAACTGATTTTACCGCTTGATAATAAGGTAATGACCAAAAAAATGCCTGAACGAGTGGTAAGCAGCGCCTTAGGCCTGGCGATTGGCACCGCTTCCAGCATGATGGGCATTGGCGGCGCAACCTTTAGCGTGCCAACCATGGTGCTGTTTAATATCCCCATCCACAGGGCGGTGGGTACCGCTGCCTTTTTGGGATTTTTTATCGCAATTTTTGCGACCATAGGGTTTGTGGTTGCGGGCTGGAATGTCCCGGGCCTGCCAGCCTACAGTTTTGGCTTTGTCAGCTTGATCGGGGTTTTGGTGGTCGCCCCAGCGTCATCCTTAATGGCCCCTTTCGGGGTGGCGGTATCGCATAAGTTACCGCGGCGTCAGCTTTCCATTGTGTTTGGGCTTTTTTTAATTGCCGCTGCCGGGCGCATGGCCTATCCATTGCTTGGGATTTAAAAGGTAAAAATGGCAAGCAAAAAAACCATATCTCTAAAATTTTTCCCGGCTCAAAATGAGGCGGCATGGGAGCCTTTGGCAGAGGCCAGCCTTAAAGGCAAAAAGCTTGCTGATTTAAAGCGTAAAACCGAGGGGGTTTCAGTCCCTATTTTGCCAAACCGGGATGGGTTTTTAGGCAAAAAGGATTTCCCCGGTTTTCCGGGGTTGTCACCCTTTCAAAGGGGATCAAATACGAATTACGGCCCGGACGTTTTTTTCCCCGAAAACCTTCGCGACCAAAAGGGCTTTCACGTCATTGATGCCAATACCGCCCACGAAAAGGGCGGCACTGCCACCACCGAAGTAGCCTTTGGGCTTAAAACCGGCTTCGATTATCTGAAAGCCCAGGAGGCAAAAGGAGTGTCGCCAGAAAAGGCCCACGCCAAGATAGCCTTTACCCTTGCCGCTGAGGCCAACCTGTTTACCACGATGGCAAAGTTTCGGGCTTTTCGCCACCTTTGGACCCATGTCCTTGAGGGGTTTGGGATTGCCGGCAAGGTTACCACCATTACCCTCCATGCTGCGCTTTCCCGGCGGTGCCAGGATCAGGAAGACAGGTGGGATAATTTTTTGAAGAAAATTGGCGGCCTGTCGGCGGCCATGATGGCCGGCGCCGATGGCTTTTTAATCGATGAAGAGCGCACCCTTAAAGCCTATGTGATTTTGTCCGAGGAATCCCATTTAAACCATGTCATGGACCCCGCAGGGGGGTCTGCCACTTTTGAAGCCCTGACGATGGATTTAATCGCCGCCGCCTGGGAAGAATTCCAAAACCAGACTGGTGATAAAATGAGCCTTCATGACGGCAACCATGGGGATTACAAGCTTGCCGATTGGCAGGGAAAAAAGGACCTTTGGCAAACCCCCGAAGGTATCCCCGTAAAAAGCCTTTACACAGAAGAGGATTTGTCTGGCATTCCGTTCCTCGGCACCTGGCCCGGCATGGCGCCTTATCTAAGGGGCCCCTATCCGACCATGTATATGACCCGGCCCTGGACCATCAGGCAGTATGCGGGTTTTTCCACGGCCGAGGATTCCAACGCCTTTTACCGGCGCAATTTAGCGGGCGGCCAGATGGGGCTTTCGATCGCCTTTGATCTGCCCACCCACCGGGGTTACGATTCTGACCACCCCAGAGTGCCCGGCGATGTCGGCATGGCCGGCGTTGCTGTTGACAGTCTTTATGACATGCGGATTTTGTTCGATAAAATTCCCTTGGATAAAATGACCGTTTCCATGACCATGAACGGTGCCGTGTTGCCGATCATGGCGCTTTATATTGTCGCCGGGGAAGAGCAGGGGGTGGCCCACCAGGACCTCTCGGGGACCATCCAGAACGATATTTTAAAAGAGTTTATGGTCAGAAACACCTACATTTATCCGCCCAAGCCTTCGATGCGGATTGTCTCGGATATTTTTGCCTATACCGCAAAAGAGATGCCCAAGTATAATTCAATCTCGGTCTCGGGTTATCATATGCAAGAAGCCGGCGCGACGGCCGATCTTGAGCTTGCCTATACCCTGGCTGATGGCATTGAATATGTCAGAGCGGGGATTGCCGCAGGGCTGGATGTTGATGCCTTTGCGCCCCGGATTTCGTTTTTCTTTGGCATTGGCATGAACTTTTTTATGGAGGTTGCCAAGCTTCGCGCTGCCCGGCTTTTATGGCATACCTTGATGCAGGAATTTTCGCCCAAGGATCCGCGGTCCCTGATGCTTCGAACCCATTGCCAAACCTCTGGCTGGTCGCTAACCGCCCAGGACCCCTATAACAACATTACCAGGACCCTGATTGAGGCGATGGCAGCAACCCAGGGCGGGACCCAGTCTTTGCACACCAACTCCTTCGATGAGGCGCTGGCCTTGCCCACCGATGAAAGCGCCCGGGTTGCCCGGAACACCCAGCTTTATTTGCAGCGGGAATCGGGCACCTGCGATTTTATTGATCCCTGGGGTGGGTCTTATTATGTTGAGCGCCTGACCCATGAGCTGGTGCAAAAAACGCTTGCCCACATCAATGAAGTTGAGGCCATGGGGGGTATGACCAAGGCGATTGCGGCCGGGCTCCCTAACAAGAGAATTGAAACCGCAGCCGCCGCAACCCAGGCGCGGATTGATAGCGGCGCGCAGACCGTGGTTGGTCTCAACAAATATCTGGACCATGCGAAGGATGATTTTGAAGTCCT
>JAZFRG010000141.1:0-9920 GCA_036445535.1 Sphingomonadales bacterium | reverse complement strand
TATTGGGCCCGTCAACCTTGAAATTAAAAGCCTCCAGGGTGTGGTTCATTTCATCCAGTCTTATTTTAGCCCAACGCGGAAAGGAATCGGCTGTATTTTGCTTTTCAAGCATTAATCTTCTCAAATTTTTTTAATTAAAGCATATTTGCTTTTACCAAAACATCAGGTTGGTTTCTTGATACTTTCCGACACTGGGAATTTATTATAATTACAATTTTAAATAAATTGTTGACATTTTCTTACACCTAAAATAACTATTAAATTGGTTGCATGATTAATTTAGCGCTTTTTTCTTAAATGCCTGGGGGGGGTTTGAAATGTTTTTGTTGCAAAAACAGCAAGGAAAATATTTTGAACAGAATTCCTCTCATAAGAGCAGGCTTTACTAATGCGATAAAAACTGACATCGAAGATTTCGATTTGCCAGTTGAGCCTTTGTTCGAAAAGGCCAAACTGCCGATCAATTGTTACGATTATCCAGAGGCCCTGATCCCCTTGGAAAGCTCCTTAAAACTTTATGAACTCGCAGCCAAAAAGATTGGCGACAGTTCTTTGGGTTTGAAAATTGGCAACAAGATGAAGTTTGAAGATCTGGGGGAATTTGGTAAACTTTTCTCTACCTGTTCCAATCTCGAAGCCTTAATAAATAAATTTGAACAATATTCCCCAACCTATTCAAATGGGATGAGGATTTGGCATACCCTTAGGGGAGATAATGTTCATTGGTTCTTTAGCTTAAATCCGGACATCAAAGACCATCGCCGCCAACACACGGAACTGGCAATTGCTTTTATGCAAAATATTATCAAAATGGCGGCTGGTGAAAATTGGAACGCCATGGAAGTTGACTTCGAACACATCTCCTTGGGGAAAAAACGAAGTCTGGAAAACGTTTTCCAAACGTCCTTGAAGTTTTCGAAGAATTATAATCGGCTGATTTTTTCCAAAAGGATTTTGTGTTTACCAATTAAAGAGAATTCTTCACCCGAAAAAAATAAAAATTCTGACCTTTTCGAAACCGCCCCCTACGGAACTTTTGCTCCAGTTTTGAAACAAATTTTAAAACCCTTGGCCCTGGAGGGGCGCCCAAAAATTTCCAAAATTTCAACCATGATGGGCTTAGGGCCCCGGACCATTCAGCGATTATTGGCCAAAGAGGGGACAAACTTTCGAACCCTGGTGGATCAGGTTTGTTTTGAGCGGAGCGCTGATTTATTGGCTCGGGACAACAAAAATTTACTTCAAGTTGCTTTAATGCAGGGCTATTCTGAAGGCGCCAGTTTTAGCCGCGCCTTTAAACGCTGGGCCGGGGTCACCCCCAGTGAATATCGTTCTTTGTCCTTTGAGGAGGAGTTTCAAAACTTTGGCACGGGTAGAGACTTTTAGCCTTTTATACAAAACAAATTGAAACATCAAAACAAGGCCCAAAGAAGGGGTCAGTAAAAAGTTATAGTTGAGCGTTTAATTTTTAAAAGGTAAAATTCAAGAACCCCATCACCCCGTCATAGTGTAACTGAAACCTGCCGGTAAAATTCGTATTGGCCTTGTTCATTTTAAAGCCAAAATAATTATAGCCCACTCCGATTCCGATAGTCTTATTTATCTTGTAAAATAAAGTTACCTTGCCGTCAAAAACCCTGGCGTCTCCAGACCCCGCAGAAATGTAAAAAAACTGGAAGCTCCCCTCTATAGAGAAATCTCCCCCAAGTTGCTGGACGATCTCGAAACCGACCATGGGCAGCGGAACGCTTACACCTCTCGATTCAGCAACGGGTGTGCCGTCAATCCTTATACCAACATCAATATCCGAAATATTGAAACCAATAGATAGCCCGACCAATGTTTTTTCTTTTACGACGGGAAAATAGGTGTAGGCCAGCTTGATAACCCTGATATCAAAAAAACTGTCAACCATTGAGTTGATGACAAAGACCTGGTCACCAAAATTGATGGTTGCATTGAGTGTATTTGAGCCGGTACGTTCAAAATCATAGTAGCCAAAGGCCAGCGCGTGGCGCTTCTTGGGCCGCCAGTAGCCGTCAAGACGAAACAGTGGTTTTTTCTTGGTGACGCCCAGATCATCTTCGAATTTGATCGTCGTGCCGAGCATGCCGTTGGAAGCATCGAGCCGGACCCCTGTGTCCGCACTGGGGAAAAAGACCCCTAAACTAATTCTGAACTTGTCGAATTCCCCATCATCTTGCGCCCAACTAGGGGAAGCAAATAACAATATAAGAAATGATCCTAAAATGATGAAAAGATTTTTTAGTTTGTTCATTTAACAATCCCCCCAAGAAAATATATGTAAATTTTTATCTTTTTGCAACTGGAAACGCCTCCAAAATCTTAACACCAAAATTATCAATCAAAGGTTTTGGGTCCCGGCGGACCTTCACGGATAATTCCACTAAAGCCGCGCCCAATTATAAAATGCTAACCTTAAATCACCCCAATTGCTTACCCGGTCATTGGAATGCCAAACACCTGTGCCAATTTGTTGATCTACGATGCAGCCAGTTTTAGCAGTGCGGGAAAGTGATTTCTTGACATTTTGCGACAGAGTCGAAAAATTTAAGGTTGTCGCAAAGTGTCAAGAACCCCCTAAATCACTGTGATAGCCTTTATCTGGATAGATTCGGTTGCAAAAAAGCCAAATCACGGGAGGAAATTTCTATGGCCAAAAAAAACAGAATGAAACTTTGGATTTTGACACCTATCCTCGGTTTGGTGTTAGGCCTTGGTCTGAACCCCACAAATGGACTAGCCCAAAATGAAATCTCCGAAGACGCCACTGATATTTTGCGCTCGATGTCTGATTACATGGGATCGCTGGAGAGTTTTTCATACAACTTTGACGCCGACACCGAAGTTCTTCTTACGAATGGGCAGAAACTGCAAATAAGTTCCAGCGGGGAATTAAAAGTCCAGCGCCCGGATGGAATTCGCTTCGCCCGAAAGGGCGGCGAAAGAAGCGGGGTGATTTATTTCGACGGGACGGCCTTAACCTTTTATGGAGAAATAATGAACGTTTATTTCCAGCTCGAGAGTCCGGGGACTATAGATGATGCCATCAATAACCTTCGCGACGAACTTGGGGTCGATGCCGCAGGCGCTGATCTTATATACGCTGACCTCTATGAGGGCATCATGGAAGATGTTTCGAGCGCAGATTACTGGGGTTTAGCGGTTGTCGATGGGATTGAGGCACACCACCTAGCCTTTCGCGAAGGGGAAGTCGACTGGCAAATCTGGGTCCAGACCGGGGAAACCCCCGTGCCACTCAAATACATTATCACAACAAAGTGGATGACCGGCGCGCCGCAGCATTCATATCGTCTTCGCGACTGGAATTTGAACCCTGATTTTGCCAGCGATTTGTTCCAATTCACACCGCCTGAAGGGTCAACGAAGGTTGAAAGTATTTCTACGGATCACTTAGGTGAAATTTCTTTGGGAGAACCACAATGAGATTTAAAACCTGGAAATCGAAGTTACTCATGGTTGGTTTGTTGACTTTTGCCCTTGCAATTGAAGAGGACTTTACAAACCAGCCATTGTTTGGCGATTCATTTATTATTGGATCCTTGATCGGCGAAGCAGAAGCACGGGTTGGACGTCCGATGTCGCCAGGCAGTGTTGCCGGTGTGGCCCGAAGGACCAGCCGGAGGCATTATCGTCGGTCCATCAGGCGGTCGACCATTTACATCACGACGCTGCCCACAACCTGTGTTCAGGTAACGATTGAAAGCACCGTGCTCTGGCATTGTGGAACCACCTACTATCAATCATCCGGGACCCAGTATGTGGTGGTTTACATTGATGGATAATGGTCTTTGCTATGACCCGGAAAGCAATTGTGGTAATTTAAAGCGCCAGCGGGTTTAACTTCAGCTGTTGGACCCCAACCGCAATCCAAAGGAGGGGAATGACCATGACTACAATTACTTACACCACACGAAAATTTTTTATCAGCATCTTTTTAATTATTTCCCTTTTGGGGACCGGCAATTCCTTTGCCCAGGAAGGTGATGAAGATGATTGGGAGGTTATTCTTGCACCTTATTTATTACTAACAAACCTTACTGGCACTTCCACCCTTGGCCCTATCTCGGGACCAATTGATTTGAGTTTTAAGGACATTCTGGAAAATTTTGAATTCGGGTTTTCGATTCATGCAGAAGCTCGAAAGAACCGCATTGGTTTGATCACGGATTTTACCTATGTAAAACTAGGCTCGGCGACGGACTTAAGCGAGGGGGCTTCAATCAGTGCCGGCGTGGAAATTATCATTTTTGAAGCCTTTGGTTTTTACCGGATACCGCTTCAAAACAGCGACAGCATAATCGATCTTTATGCAGGGATGCGGCTCTGGGATTTAAAATTTGACACCAGTTTTATGGTGGGCGAGATGGCTCTTCAATTTAAGAGTACTCCGGGTTGGGTGGATCCTGTAATCGGGATGCGGACGATTCACCGCGTTTCACCAAAATGGACTATAATCGTTCGTGGCGATATCGGCGGGTTTGGAGTTTCCTCTGATTTTGCCTGGAATATTCAAGGTTCTATTGCCCGGCAAATTGGCAAAAGATCCCACATAATACTTGGCTACAAATACCAGCATACAGATTATAACAATGGCATAACCGGGGTTGGGGCGTTTGCCTATGATGCAGCCATGCATGGGGTTTTTATTGGCTATAACTTTTCATTTGGAACAAAAAAGACTTTGGTAAATTAACAAGAGGGTTCAAGTGAGGGTTGCTTCAGAGTTCCAATTTTGGGTCTTGGTGATTTGAAATTGAGGAGGTACTCATGAAAAAGACGCCCATAAAAAAATCAAAAAATTCCAAAAAAAAGCCGAAAATAAAACTGAATTTGAACCGACGCGACTTTTTGTCCGCTGCCGGCCTGGCCGGGGCGGTTGGCCTTGCTGGCCCGGTGCTTTCGGGGGCGCGTAAGGTATTGGCCAATCAAGAAAATACTTCTTCATCTGCTCTTACCGGGAAACATTACAACATTTTATTTATCCTGAATGACCAGGAACGGCTACTGGATTACGCCAATTTGCCGCCGGGATATATGCTTCCCGGGCATAACCGCCTTTTGAAAAATGGCACGCTTTTTACCAATCACCAGGTCGCATCCATGGTGTGCTCATCATCGCGGGCGGTAATTTATACTGGTCAGCATATTCAGCATAACGGTATGTTCGACAACACTAATTTTCCTTGGTCTAAGGATTTGTCCCGTGATATTCCCACCATCGGCCACATGCTTAGGCAAGCCGGATATCACACTGGATACAAGGGAAAATGGCACCTAACCAAGGCCTTTGAAGAAGCAAAAGACTTTAGTAACCTGGAAATATTCACCTCCGAGATGGAGGAATATGGCTTTTCTGACTACTATGGGGTAGGCGACATCATTGGCCGCACCTTGGGCGGTTACCACCACGATAGTATCATCGCAGCGATGGCAAACCATTTTTTCAGAGTGCGGGGTCAGCCGCTTAATTCGGAAGGCAAGCCCTGGTTCCTTGCCGTCAACTTCGTCAATCCTCATGATGTTATGTACTATGATACCGACGGGCCCGGTGAGATGGCCCAAAAAAAGAACAAGCTGATGCCCATCGCAAAAGAGCCAGCAGACCCCCTTTATTCGCAGCAATGGAATTTTGAATTACCTGAAAGCCGTCACCAGGCCCTTGACGCCCCCGGAAGGCCCGCGGCTCACCTTAACTACGATTTGGGCAAAGGAGCACTGACCGGACGAATTCCTAACGATGATGCGCGATGGAGGCGGCTCAACAATTATTACCTCAATTGTATCCTCGATGTGGATCGTAACATGGTCCGGGTTTTCGACACCCTTGACGCCCTTGGTATGGCAGACAATACGATTATCGTTATGACCGCGGATCATGGCGAGTTGGGCGGCGGCCACGGCTTGCATGGCAAGGGCGCAACTGCCTACAGGGAACAAAACAATGTGCCTTTGATCATATCCCATCCTGACTATCCGGGCGGGCGCACTTCCCGGGCTGTCACCTCGCATCTGGATTTAGCGCCGTCATTTTTAGCAATGGCTGGGGGCAGCGCAAGCCACTTAAAAGGGCGCGACATAACCAGTCTTTTGGCAGCGCCCGAAGAAGCCGCCTTCGAGGAGGTTAGACCTGGTGCCCTTTATAATTTTAATATGCTTCTAACGGTTGATGGTGATTGGGTTCAAAAAGCTGCGCGCTTTATTCTTGCCGGAGGAAATCCCAAAGATTTAAAAGCAGCCGGAATTCAATGGGACCTAATGAAACGCGGTGCCATTCGCAGCGTTTTCGACGGACGGTACAAGTTCAACCGCTATTTTTCTCCGAAGCAACATAACCGACCCACCACCATGGAGCAGCTTTTCATGGTCAACGACTTGGAGCTGTTCGACAATGAGAAAGATCCACTTGAGCTCAACAACCTAGCTATGGATCAAACTGCCAATGGCGAGTTGCTCATGCACATGAACGAAAAACTTAACGCCCTCATCGATAATGAAGTAGGCGAAGACAAGGGTCAAATGTTGCCCGGTGGCATGGATGCTGGTTGGGCCATTAGCAGGGATGGTCTGGATGCTTAAAGTAAGGGGGTTTGTCGTTCGGTTGCGTTATTCATGCCAAAAGTTTTCCTTGTAGCGTTTGTTCCCGGACTTCAAAAAACCGTCTAATTTGTTAAGGAACTTGGGTCTTGGGCCACGCTGCCCATTGGCTCGAAACTGCCGCCCAGCGCCAGGTGTAAGTCCACCCGCTGGCTCAGGCGCGCGCTTTGCACATTCAACAGCGCTACTTGGGCAATGATCACACGGTTTTGCATCTGCAAAAGGCTCAACAGGTCAATCCTGCCAATATTGAATTCGGCTTCTGAAATGCGGTAGGCCTCTTTGTTGTCGGCGACCGCCGATCGCAAAAAGCCTTCACGCTCTTCCAGGCTGGCTTCATTTGTTAGGGAATTTTCAATCTCGGAAAAAGCATTCAGCGCGGTCAGGCCGTACGACCCCAGGGCGGCATCCAACTGGCCACCGGCGATATCCACTTGGGCGCGCAGGGCCCCGCCCTGGTAAATTGGTGCCAAAAAATTAGCCCCAATGGTCCAGTAACCCCCCGCCGAGTTAATAAAGCTACCCAGAGTCATGCTGGAGGTTCCTGTCCCTGCTGTTAGGGAAATGCGCGGAAGCCGCGCCGCCTTGGCCGCCGCTTCGCCCTGAATGGCGGCAGCGACACGGCGCTCAGCCGAGATCACATCCGGGCGGCGTTCAAGAAGCTCAGAGGGTAACCCGACGGGAATCGGTGGTGGCATTGCCACCAGCCCGCTAGCGGTTTCCAGCGCGGCCGCCGGATAGCGGCCCAGGAGCACCTCAAGCCCGCGCACGGCCCGTGTATAAGCAACCTCGACCTGGCTTAGCAGGTCCTGGGCCGATGCCAGGTCGGCACGCACCAGCGACACTTCGCGGTTGGTAACCTGGCCTTGCGTCCGCTTTATCTCCACCAGGCCCACCAGGTCTTCCAGAAGCGTCACAACACTTTCCAAGTATTCTCGTTGCAGTTTTAGCCCGGCAGCGAGAAACCAGATTTTCGCCGTTTGCGCGGCCAGGGACTGGCGGAAATAGCTGACCTCATAATAGGTCGCCTCATAGTAAAAGTTGCCTTCCTCCGCCGCGGCCCGGACGCGGCCCCACAGGTCAATCTCCCAGCTGGCGGCAATTCCTATTCCCGACGAGGTCAACTCCGGAGCGCTGGCGCTGAATTTGTTATTCTTGAGTCCCTGGCCAGAAACTGTAATGGCGGGCTTCATCGCCGCACCTGCCTGGGTAGCAAAGCCTGCGGCAATGTCGATGTTGGCCAGCGCTACCCGCAGCGTCAGGTTGTTTTCAAACGCTTCATTCACGACAGCCTCAAGGCCGGGATCGTTAAAACTTTTTATCCAGTTGTCATCCACCGGGCCTTGGGGTGTGCCTGCCCCGGCACCAAAACTGCTCGGCAAAAAGGTCTGTTCGGGCAGAGCTTCCCTGATCAGCTCATCCGTGGGCGGTGTGACAGTCGAACTACAGCCTGCCAGCCCCAGGGCGGTAACCAGCCCCAAGGTAATTTGCACGCGGGCCTTTCCGGCTTTTTGTTCCTTAACCATTCCCGTCTATTCCTCAGTTCGGAATTAAAAAGTTCAGGTAACTGTCCATCCGGATCATCACCTTACGGATGACATGGGCAAATTCGACGTTTTCGGTATATATGGCGACCGAGCCAAAAGCTCCGGCAGGAATTGTTTTATCCAGTTCCGGATCGTCGAAAACCAGGCGCACGAAAAAAGGCCCCGGGTCCGTTGCCAAGGACTGAAGCGCGAACCCACTCACCGGAAGCTGGCCCTGGGCTGTGACCGGTATCACCATATCGACGGTGGCGGTGAATACCTGGCCCGGATGGGTTTTCAGGATCACCTCGGCCTTTTGCCCGGCTTCAATATAGCGGGTATAGATCTGGGGAATCTGGGCGCCAATGAAAAGCTTGGAGGTGTCAATAAATGCCATGCTCGCTGCCATGGGGATCGTGGTTACGCGGGCACCGGGACGCAGGGTAACATTTGTGACAAAGCCCTCTGAGGGCGCGCGCACGACGGTTTCCTGCAAATTCCATTCCGCTCCAGAAATCTGGGCCTTAAGCCCATCTACCTCGGCCTCAAAGGCCTGGACCTCGTAAATCGAACCCGCCTGTTGCCGGGCCAGGGACTGAGCCTGTTCAAGCCTAGTTTCGGCCAATTTCATTTGCGCCACCAGGCCATCAAGAGCCGCCTGGTAAGGAACCGGATCGATGCGGAAAAGTACGTCGCCTGCTACAAGTGGCTTATTGGCCTCGACCGGCACCTCGAGAACTTTGCCGGACACGTTTGGGGTAATTTGAACCGAATAGGTGATGATCGAAACGGTCCCGCTGGGCGCGCCCCACATCATCGGGAAAAACAAGCCGAAAAAAATCACCAATTCATAAGGCACAAGGGTCAACCAGACCTTGTTCGAATTCGGCAGCACCTTCAACTTGATAAGAACAAATAGAAGGCCAACGTAAACGAGGGTAAGAAAAACAATCATGAGGCTGCCCCTTTCTTCGCTTTGGCCCCTTGGCCCCCCTGTTTCATGTCAATTGGTGCCAGAACGGGCTTGGTAAACGCCCAGGTAAGCGCCAGCGGCCACAGCACCATCCCCAAAAGGGCGCCCATCCAACCGGCAATGTTGATAGCTTCAGCTTGCGGGTGGCCGCGCTTTTTAGCGATCTTGCCCGGAAGCATCGCCGCCCAAATCCAGATGTAAAGCACCGCTACGATCATCAAGACCAGGATGATTAATGCGAAAATATCTAAGAATTCCATATCTCCCCTCCTTTGGTTTCATTTTCCTCCCCCCCCGATTTCCGGCCGGGGCAGGTTCGCAACCCCACCCGGAGGTGGTTTGGAAATTAAATCGCAACTCAAAAATTAATCATCCTGCTCCTTAGGAGGATTAATCATCTCTTTAACGGTGCCCTCAACCAACCAATCCGACATCAAACCTGTGGCGGGGTCTCCACGGGGTGCGGTATCCCATTCCGTATTGGTTCCTTGTGCCCATGATTCATGGTTGAAGCTTACTTCACGGGTTTCAATTTTATCTTTGGTAATATTCCACACCGTCATATCTGCAGCCAGGGTAAGGGGGCCGTCATAGGTTTCCCGAATGCCTTCATAAATATCAAACTCAAGATCACGGTGGTTCCAGTAATGATAAGCAACAGCCAAACGCGGTTGAACCGCGCTCATTATTTTCCCAAACCCTTGTGGAGGGGTATGAATAACAGAAGTCGCCCAATAGGCTTGCTCATAAGGCCAACCGGCGATTTCCATCCATTGCTCCGG